>JAJUFK010000216.1 GCA_029266015.1 Bacteroidota bacterium | reverse complement strand
ATTTAACATTTAATGAAATGGCCGAAATACTATCTATTAATGAAAACACAATAAAATCAACATATTATAACACTGTTAAAATAATTGAATCACAAATAACTCTTTAAAAACTTATAGTTATGAAACAAATACAAAACAACAGCGAAGATTTTGATTCACTTATTGACTCAAAACATAAAAATCAACTCGGATTTGACATACCCGAAAATTATTTTGCAACAGCAAAACAAGAAATACTTACTCGTACTTTACAACATAAACAAAAAAACAAATCCAAACAATTAATTATACGATTAAGTATAGCTGCTTCATTTATGCTTATTATTCTTAGTGGTGTTTTTGTGTGGAAACATCATACGAACAATACAACTATTTCAGAAGTGCAAATTTCTAATCAATCACTATCTTCAAATTTTAATAATTCTATTCTCTTTAATTCCCTTTTTATTGAAGATGATAAAATATCAGAATATTTTACAGAAAATATAACACATTATATTATATCTGAAGAACTTAACACTCCGAACAATAATTTATTTTTAAATTCTTTATTTGTGAATGATGCTGATTTAGACTCATATACATTAGAAATTTTAACATTATAATTATTACAATAAAACTTTTTGAATATTTAAAGGTCTATAATGTAGAATCGGTTCTTCAATAAATAATTTAGTAAAAAACATTAAAAAAAAAGACAATGGAAACAATAACTAATCTTACAAAGAAAAAAGCTTTACATATCCTTCTAATAGCAGGAATTATGCTTTTACCAATCGCAAATTTTGCTCAAACTAAAGAACAAAACGAACAAAAATCACAAGTACAAACTTTTGAACAAACTCTCACAAAAGAACAAAAAGAGTTATTGCAAAAAGAACGTGAACTTATGAAACAACAACGTGAAGCTTTTGTGAAAACTTTAACAGAAGAGCAAAAACAAATTTTACGTGACAATTCTAAAACGCAAGAACAAAAACGCGAACAACTCCATGCAACACTTAGCGTTCAACAAAAACAAATGTTAGAAGCAAATGAACAAAGACTTCAACAATCACGTGAACAATTTAGACAATCATTAAATGAACAACAAAGAAACATGTATATGCATCAAAACAGAGAAATGAAAGGAAATAAAAACCAAAATTCACCCGAAAATGGTAATAAACAAATGAGAACAGGCTCTCCTAAAAACTAATATATACATTGTTTATGTGTAAATTTTGTATATACAAAAGAATACTTTTGTTCCTATTAGCAACAATAGGAACTTTTTTTGTTACTGTAGCACAAACATCAAAACAAGATGAAGAACTTGATTCTATTGTATATTATTTATTATTTCAAGATTCAATTGCCTATAATGACTTTGTGATTCCAAAAAATAATTATGATTATATATATACTACCGGATTTTTTAATTCACAAAGCTATTATCACGGAAGAATAATTAATACCCCTCAATGGAATATTATTCCTCAACTTTCATATTTACATCACAATGGTATTGGAATTAACGCTGTTGGCTTATGGTATCAAACATATACTCCTCATTGGTCGTATACAAATATTTCAATAAATTATTTTTCATATTTAGATAAAAAAAATGCTTTTCATTGCTTGATTGGGTACTCTTACTATATATATTCTGACGGAAGTGAATTATTAAGAAATTCAATAGATGCAAGTATTGGATATCGTTTAAAAAAACCAAAAATAGGAACTAAATTCACAACAAATATTTCTTTTGGTGATGGCCAGACATTTGAGATAGCGAACAAAACCTATGCACACATACCTATTAAAAAAAATAGCATATATATACGTCCTCAAATAAGCATTAATTATGCAGAACTGTCATATATTACAGAATTAAATGAAATTAAATATACATACGGTTTTGTAAATACCCAACTTGATATTCCACTGCGAATTATACTACAAAATTTTGATTTTGAAATTGGATATTCTTACAATATGCCTATAGAACAATCTTTTGAATCAAAATTACCAAACACTAAAGCGCTTCATGCATCAATAGGATATGTTTTCCCTATAAAACGACCTCTAAAATCACAAAATGAAAGTTCTTCATCTCAACTAATTCAAGAACGAATAGAATCAAACACAAAACTGTAAAAAAAACACAAAATCAATATAATTCATGTGATTTTGATGTAATAAAGTAGCTTAAAATTTGTTCACAGAAACAAACTATATACGAATTTGATTGTCTTTGGTAGATTTCGTAAGATTAGTCTGTTACAATCTCAAAAATCTACCTTAATAATCAAATTCATATAATACCATGTACTTTTTATTCTCTTTTTACAAATTATCGTATCAATGCTACAGAACCAAATTTTGATATTTTGCCATTTGCTGCTTCTTTGCCATTCCATGATTGGCCATTGAGCAATTCTGCTTCCATTTTCCAAATATAGGTATCTGCTTTGAGTAATTCACCATTATAGGTGCCATCCCACTTACCTACAAATATACCATTTTCAACTTCATTACTATACCACACCAAATTACCCCACAAATCGTATATCCATATCTCGCAAGTTTTAATATTGTATCCTACCGGTTGAAAATAATGAACACTGTATGCTGCATTGGTAGGAGAAAATGCTGTTGGAACAAAAATAGCAGCATTTATATTAATATTTATTTCTTTAGAATATGTTGAACGACACCCGTATTCATTTTCAACCATCAATTCGGGATTTTTGTAGCCATAGGTATATCCGGTAGCTTCTACAATTTCTTTCCGTTGTGAATATGGCACAATTCGGTCATAATATGTTTCTCCTAACTGGTCAAAATTCCAATACATGGTATATGAAATAGGAATAGTTACAGTTTCACCGGTATCAGTAATTTCAACTATTGGTTTTTGAATAGTACTATCGCTAAACCAAACCACATCAACAGCACCGGGCATAGTATAAGTAAATTTAGCAATAGGATATTCTGCTATATTCACAATTAATTCATCATATCCGTCGCACCCATACAATGTACGTTCATATACACGCAACGTATCTATTCCTGCTTTACCCCAATCAACATAACGAATATTACTAGCATTTGCATCTTTGGTATAATTTACGTGCTTACCTGTAACTTCCCATTTATACGAACTTGGTTGTTGAGGTACGTATTCTAGTGTATACAGTTGTTCAATTGTATATTCACATACGGTAGAGTCTCCAATAATTTTTGTTCGGGCTGCCGGAGCAACAGTTATAGAAGGTGTTGCAATTAAACTTTTACAACCAAATTCTGACTCATCAATTAATTCAAAACTATAAGTTCCTTCAGGAAGTGTTGTAATACCTTGTTGTGCGAAATTATATTCTCGTCCTTTTACAGGCGAAGGTATAAGCGGATGATTAGATGTCCATGTTAAATTTGGTGTTCCTAATGCTTTTAATGGTTCAAGAGATTGACCTTGACAAATTACATTTGAAAAAACAATTGGAGTATGAGCTCGCTTATGCACAGTATATATAAGTGTATCAATATTGCTATAACATGTTGCTGTTGCCAATTTTACCTGATATCGGGCTGTAATTGTATAATTGATATCGGTACGTATATCGGCAGTTGTAATATATCCTGCAAGCGACACCGGAGCATTGCTTTTTATAATTGCATTACCCGGATTGATTTTCCATTCAACAATATCTTGAGCATTTTGTATTGCCGGACTTATGGCAGCTGTTAATGTAGCAACAGGGTCGCCCACACAGGCCTCAATATTTTTACCGATATCTATTGTTGGATTTACAACGGTAATATTGGCTTCTACAGGTGAACTTGTACAAGTAAATTTATTTTTAATTACATATAGAGTCTGATTTGAAATCACTTGATTTACAGTGTAATTTCTGCCTTTAAATACCATGGTTTGAAGCGTTTGATCGCTATACCACTCATTGTCATTATCATCACTTATAAGAGTAGCATTACTTTGTTTACATACAGTAGTATTTGTTATAACAGGTGGTTGTGGTGTTGGAACAATAGTAAAATATTTTGAACTTACATCACTTATACAACCATCAACAAATTTACGGGCATAATATGTTTTTTGTCCCGAAACACCTTGAATTTGATGTTTATACTCATTACCCGAAGTTAAATACGACGAGGTGTCGGGTGAACTATACCAACGAATTACTGAACCTGTTTCGGGAGTTACACTCAGTATATGTTCTGTTTCCGTATCGCATGATTTATCTTTAGTCTGAATTATAGGTTTTGCAGGAATAGATTTTACCGTATATACAACAGGTGCTGTACTACTTTCACATTCATTTACTGTTTGCGAAGCGTAGAACGTAGTTGTGTTATCAACTGTAGGTATATACGTATTACTATTTGTTAATAATTTAACACCTGTTTTATTCGCATTTTGATACCAAGTAATACCGGTTCCTGTTGCTTGAAGTGCT
>JAJUFK010000099.1 GCA_029266015.1 Bacteroidota bacterium | reverse complement strand
TAATAAAAACTGAATGAGAGCTTTTGATTCTATATATTGTACAGAAATTGAAACTTGTTCAATAAAATCAAACATAGTTTGCCTCCATACAATAGAACCTATAAACATAGACGCATAAAACCACAGTAATCCAAAAATGATTGAAAAAATAAAACCAATAAATATTCTACTCACTATTGATAATGAATAGAATTGTTCCGGTATTATACATGTTTTTAATTTCATTATTTTCTGTATAAATCAAGTTTTATTTTTCTAGTTTTTTTTCACACAAAGCACTCTTTAGATTAAATGCAGTAAAAATAAAAAAAAGAATACATATTATATTTCCTTTCCTATTACTTCTTTTTCTGTACACTGTAATATAACAGGTACAATAGTATTTTGAACTGTTTTTGCCATGTGTGCAGCTACTTTTATATAATTATCGGTATATCCACTGTACATACCATTTTTTTGTTTCGATTCAAACAATACCGGACGCACAGTATTATTGAATTTTCTCACATATAAAGCATGAAGTTTGTCTGACAACTCATGCATAAGAACACTTCTAACATGGCGAATATGAGGAGCTATTCGAGGTTTAATATGTAAAGCATCGGTATTTTCTCTTTCGCTGTATGTAAACACATGTAAATAACTTATAGGTAACGATTGTATAAAACTATATGATTCTTGAAACAATTCTTCTGTTTCGCCCGGTGTACCAACTATTACGTCAACTCCAATAGCAGCATGCGGAATAATATTTACTATTTCGGAAATTTTGCTTTGAAACAATTCTGTGGTATACCGACGACGCATAAGAGCCAATACCACATTACTACCTGCTTGTAACGGTATATGAAAATGAGGCATACATGCTCTTGATTGTGCAACAAAAGAAATAATATCTGTAGTTAACAAATTTGGTTCAATAGATGATATTCGAATACGTTCTATACCCGAAACTGTATCAAGTTTTTTAAGTAATTGTAAAAAACTTTCACCGGTTGATTTTCCAAAATCACCTATATTAATTCCTGTAAGAACTATTTCTTTTACTCCTGCTGCAGCTATTTCTTGAGCTTGAGTTACAATATCGTTAATTCTTGCATTTCTACTTGCACCTCTTGCTTTTGGAATTGTACAATACGAACAATTATAATCACATCCGTCTTGAACTTTCAAAAAAGAACGAGTGCGTTCTTCTAACGAATATGAACTTTGAAACAAAGAAACCTCAGAAATTTCACATGAAGATACTAATTGTGGCGAACCTGCAGCTTCATACTCTGCAATTTTAGCAGGAATATTAAACTTATCTGTAGCTCCTAAAACAAGTGAAACCCCGGCTATAGATGATATTTCATGAGGTTTTAATTGAGCATAGCAACCAACAATAATAATTGTTGCGTTTGGACTACGAGTATATACTTTGCGAATCATATACCTGCTTTTTTTATTGGCAACTTCTGTAACACTACAGGTATTAATAATATAATAATGGGCCTTTTCACTAAATTTCACACGAGTATACCCATGAGATTCCATTGTACGCGCTATGGCATCGGTTTCGGCATAATTTAATTTACAACCTAATGTATAATATGCTACTGTTTTTTGTTTCATTACACTTAAATCTCATTACAGGTATTCAATCTAATGAGAATACAAAACTTGTAATTCGCTATACACATATTGTAATAAATCACTTACATATTCTTGTGTAAACGAAAATTGAATTCCTGCTTTAGCATAAATTTCTGGTATTGTACACGTATAGCCTGTTCGTAGCATATTTTCATATTGCTTAATAGTTTCTTTGGAATTGTGTTTATAATTTTTCCATATTGCTATAGCACCTAATTGTGCAATACCATATTCTATATAATAAAACGGCACCTCATAAATATGCAATTGTTTTTGCCACGACACTGCACGTACATGTTCCCACCCTTGCCAATCTATCATATGTGTTTCATGCGACTCTAATAACTGCATCCATATGTGTGTACGTTCTTCTATAGTATGATACGGATTTTCATATAACCGATGTTGAAATTCATCAACTATTGCAATCCATGACAAAATAGATATAATACCTTCTAATTGACTGATTTTTGCACGTTTTACATCTTCAGCATTATCAAAAAACACGTCCCAATGTTCCATTGACAGTAATTCCATACTCATAGATGCAAGTTCTGCTACCTCCGATGGCAAACTTTTAAATTCCACTAATGGCAAATGCGAAGAAAAGAATGAATGCAATGCATGACCTCCTTCGTGCATAAGTGTTTCCACATCACGAATAGTTCCTGCAGCATTCATATATATAAAAGGCATATTACTTTCATACAAAGGATAATTGAATCCACCGGGAGCTTTACCAACTCGTGATTCTAAATCCATATACCCTTGAGAATACATAGTTTGCAAATATTCTCCATACGAGGGGTTTAGAGAATTAAAACAAGCAACCGATTTACGTATAAAATCATCAATTGAAGTAAAAGGAACCAATGCCGGTTTATTATCTGTGTCAACTTCGGTATCCCAAGGTTTAAGCGATTCATATCCTAATGTAGCAAGTCGTTTACGTTGAATTTCCTTAACTATAGGCGGCACACATGCCCGTATTGAATCATGAAATGCAAAACAATCTTCTTTTGTATAATCAAAACGACCTAATTCTTGCAATTTATAATCACGATAATTCTTATATCCTGCATTACACGCAATAGTATGTCGTTTTGTAATTAAATCTGTTAATAGTTGTTGAAGAGCTTCGGCATCAATCATTCTGCGTTCCGAAATTTGTTCAAAAACTTGTTTTCGTAAAGCTCTATCGGTACTTTTAAGATATACAGCTGCTTGTTGAAGTGTTTTTTCTTGCCCATCAATATGTACAGTCATTTTTGAATTTATAACTCCATATTCTTGTTCTTGTTGTTGCAATTCTGCAATTATGGGCACATTTGCTTCACAAAATAAACTTTCACGATTTGCTATATCACGCAAAGCAATAGTGTATTCTTTGGGTAATTGAGAAATATATGGTGATGCCAATATTTTTTTATCCAAACTATTTGAAGCCTTTTGAACCTCGGGTTGGATTTGTGAAACAAACAATTGAAATGATTGAGCAAGATTTTGATCTTGCGTATTACAGTTCATTTTTATATATCGCCATGCCAAATCTTCTTCAAGCACAGCTTCAAGCTCACTACGTTTGAGCATCCACTGTATAGTTGAATCAACATCTGTTAATTCATAGTTTTGTAAATATTCAAAATATGGTTGAATACTCTGCCATGAATCTATACTAATAGTGGGCGAAACAAATGTTCTTTTTTGCTTAGCTTGTTCAAATACAGTATTCATTATTTTTTAACGGGAACCGATTTTTTTTGAACTGCCGGAGCTTTTACATTTTTAGGAGCAGCAGTCTGTTTTACAACTGTTTTTTTAGGTGTTTTTGCAACAGCTTTTGGTTTTACTTCATCAAGTGTTTTTTCTTTAGTTTCCGATGATTCGTTTGATGTTTCTTTGGCTTTTGCATCAAATTGCAAGATATTTTGAGCATGTAAAATTGCATACCAACTCAAAACTTTTTTCATATCAGAAATATATACTCTATCCTTATCATAATCAGGCAATACATCTTCAAAATATTCTTTAATATCGTTGTTTGAGGCATTTTTTTGAACAGAACACATACCTTTATTTTCAATTGTGTATATTTTTTCAAATATAGAAACAAGAGGCACCTCTTCATCTGTAGTATAAATAGCAATATCTTCTAAAGCACTCACTTTTGTTGTTTGATACACCGGTATTCGCTTTTTAGTTTCAAGCGATTCTACAATGATACTTTTTTGATTTTGAGCTACAAGTTTATACAAACCCGGATACCCTGAAATTGCTAAAATGTCCTTAAGCATACGTATTGATTTAAATTAATATTTATAATTATTTTATTCCTCGTTGTTTTTTTATTCTATCAAAAGCTTCATTTATCTTTTTAAATTTTTCTGTAGCAGATTTTTGCACTTCTTCACCCATATTACTTACTTTATCAGGATGATACTTAACTGCCATTTTTTTATATGCTTTTTTTACTTCTTCATCGGTTGCGTTTGCACTTATTTCTAAGGCCTGATAAGCACTTTCCAAATCATCGTAAAACGTTGCACGAATTGAATTTGCATCACCTGCTGATATTCCCAAATATTTAGAAATATCGTCTATCACTCGCATTTCCGATGCATCTAAAACAGTATCGGATAATGCAATTTTATAAAGAAAATGTAATAATTCCAAACGTGCAGCATAGGTCATATTGCTTTTTATTTGCAAACATACTTCGTACAATGGAATTTCTTTTTGCAAAACATCGCGTAATACCTGTAATAATTCAAGTGTTGCTTGTTCTCCATACGCCTGTCGCAAATATGCTTTTACAAAATCAAGTTCTGCACGTTTTACGGTACCATCAGCTTTCATAACGGCAGCTATAAGCACCATAAGACTCAAAGCAAAATCGGCAGGTGTAACACGTTGCCCATACCCTGCTGTACCTGATTGTACTGTTACTGTAGTATTGTCAAATACTGAACCTATTGCCAAACCAATTAATGCACCTATAGGTCCCCCTAAAGCAAACCCCGCAGCAGCACCTATTATTTTTCCAATTTTTGCCATTTATTTGTTTATAATTTTTGCATGTACACTCAATACCTGAGGAATGACAAAAGTATTATTATTTTCAATAATATACTGTGATTTTTGTTTACAAAATTCATCGTCAGGTTGCATTTGTATTCGTTTTTCCACTTCATGTTGTTGTAAACCGTCACGAGCCATTACCCTTTGTATTCGTGTTTGTTTATTACAATCTACAAAAATAATTTCAGAAAAATAAGTATACAAATTAGTTTGAAACATAAGAGCCGATTCTAAAATTACATAGGGAGCACACTGCAACTGTGCCCATTCAAAAAAATCACTTCGCACTATAGGATGCACTATAGAATCTACCCTATTTTTAATTGCAACATCAGAAAACAAGGCTTGAGCAAGAATATGTGTCTGCAATATATTGTTACTATATACCTTTTCACCAACCAAATCAACTAATTGATTACGAATATCTTCATGAGTATTCATTAATTGTTTTGCTCTTATATCACTATAATATACAGGTATTTGTAAGCATTCAAATATTTTTGCTATTACACTTTTTCCACTTCCTATACCACCAGTTAATCCTATATATTTCATGAAATTATTTTGTATCTATTATATAACCTACATATTCAGGCGAAACCTTTACTATTCGTCCCCATGGTGAACGTGCAACTACTTCTACGGGAATTTCTCCGGTTAAAGCATTTTGTTTCATAAAATCTGCAATAACTTTAAAATCACTTGCCGAAACTTGTGGTATTTTACTCATTCCGGTAAATACTGTAATTGTTACAGAATGTTGCATTAAATCAATAATAATTGAATCGGGAACATGTATAGGAGTTATTGGAATTGTAAACTGCTGTTCGGTAAATTTTTCTATCAATGCTTTTACAGTTACTACCGTATCACTGTATGTAACATTTGCTATGGGTTGTAAAGAAATTTTTCTGGTAAACGATTCTGCTACCTGACGTGCATATATTTTAGTGGTATATACAGAATCTATAGATTCTAAAACTAGTTGAGCGCCATATATAAATACAGAATCGGGTATTACAACAGGTGTTTGAGATAATTGAAATTGTTGCAAACACTCTATATCATATAAAGCAACTACTTTTACCTTTTTTTTACTTACCGAAGCAAATATAAAAGTAACAAATTCGGGCTTTACTGATTGTATCTGAATACTCTTAGAAAACAAATGTGCATCGGTAATTTCTTTTGCAATATTTATTACCAATGTTGAATCACCATCGGTATCATCTTGAAGTCTTTTTTCTATATTAACATCAATTTGTTGCGATGAATACATGTAATATTGCAACAATGAAAAACCACTTGCAGTAACTTGTACCACTATCTGTTCAGGTGCTTTGGTAATAGGTGCTTTTGTTTTGGGAATATGAGAATACTTTGTTTGTAATGTTATATCTACGGTATATGTTTTATTTAATGCATTTATTAACCACAAAAGCGAAGCTATACAAAAGAATACCGCAAACAATAGGGTGTTTCGGTTAAATTCTTTTTTAATATACCGTATTCCTTTTGTATATATAGAAAGCAAACTCATAGCGTAAAAATAACAAAGGTTGATGACATTTCACCAACCTTTGCAAAAAAATAAAGCAATTTTTTACTTTTTATCTAATTGTAATGCTGTAGTATCAGCAACTAAAGCTGATTTATCAATTTTTACATGCACATCTTTTGCTATTTCTATAATTACAATATTATTGTCTTTTAATTCTACTACTTTAGCATATACACCTCCAAGAGTAACTACAGAATCTCCTTTTTGTAAACCTTCTCTGAATTTTCGTTGTTCTTTTTGACGTTTCATTTGTGGACGCACCATAAAGAAAAAGAAAATTACCATAATACCTACCAAAAGGATAAGATTTCCCATTGGATTTTGACCAGACGCTGTTGCCTGTAAAATTATACTTCCTACATTCATGTTTTTTGTATTTAAAATTATTACTATTTACTATTTAGTTGGTTCTGCTATTTTTGCAACAAATGAAAGTTGTATTTTACCTTCTTCTGAATTACCATATACAGTTACCGTTTTTGATTGATTTCCGCTTCTACCTGCTGAATTAAATTTCACAACAACTTTACCTTTTTCTCCCGGTTTTACAGGTGTTTGAGTATAGTCGGGTGTAGTACAACCACATGATGCTTGTACTGTTTCAATTGTATAATCTGCTGACCCCGTGTTAGTAAAAAAGAATGTATGCTCTACAACTTCTCCTTGGGTAATGGTTCCAAAATCAAATTTTGGTTCATCAAATACAACTGTTGTTTTTACTACCGAATCATTAAGTTCTGTTGCATCTTCTTTTGTCTCGCTATTATTACAAGCACTAAGAATACCTACTAAAACTACCATAACAAAAAATCCAAACTTTTTCATATCACAATATTTTTAAAAATTATTATTCTAATAAACCTCTACCTTTTTTAACAATAATTTTTTGTTGCCGTAATTCTTTAAAAATTGTATGCAACAATCCGTTCACAAACATATTACTTTTTTCGGTACTATACCATTTTGCAAGTTCAATATATTCATTTAATGTTGCCTTTAGTGGTATTTCGCAAAATTCTACTGCTTCGGTAATTGCTATTTGCAACAATATCACATCAATTTCGGCAACTCGCTCTTGTTCCCAATTTTCTAATTTTTTATCAATATACACATTGTATTCATTCCATTTCTCTATTGTTTTGGTAAACAATGTCTTTGAAAAATGTTCTATCTCTTCATCTTTGTATTTTGGTAAAATTTCTCCACCGCCAGCAACTGTTTCTTTAAACTGCTTTATTGTTTTTTCAACTATTGATATAATATATTCAATTTCGTCGTTCCAATAGATAGAATATTCTTCTAAAAATTGATATATATCTTCTGATTCCGATATTATAGACGAAAGCACTTTTCGAACGAATTTTTTATCATTTTCGTATGTTGAGAGTGATTGAATATATGTATCATACAACGACGACTGTACAATTGCTTTAAACAATTGTTTTATAAGCGATTGCTGATGAGCCCATGAAATAGTATGTTTTTTTACTAACGATTGAAATTGAGAATTTGATTGAATTTGTTGAATGACTAAATTGTT
>JAJUFK010000037.1 GCA_029266015.1 Bacteroidota bacterium | reverse complement strand
ATGACATGATGCTGCATTATCCGTTATTTGCATATTAGTAAAAATAAGGCTGTTGTTCAAACAGCCTTATTTTATGGTAAAATCTTATGTTATGTAAATTTTCTAAGTATGTTTTTTTAGTTTTACACTATTGATTTTTTATAAAAAAATTACAAAAGTGCAGAAATACTTATTAATACTCACATTTCAATATTTTCAAGTTTTAAAATGATATATATAATAAGTATGGTTTTGTAAAAAAATATATAAATATTTAATTGTGTTAGATTTATTTTTATAATTTTGTATCTTGGAATTATAATTAAAGTAAGGAAATTAATTGTTTAATTAAAAAAAGTAAATTATTCATGAAACAACTCAACAAACTTACAAAACGCTTGCTTATTGTTTTGCTTGCGTTTTTCTCGTTCGGATTTGTTCACGCACAAATCCAAGTTTCGGGTAAACTTACCGATTCTAAAGGTGAGCCCTTAGTGGCAGCATCGGTAGCAGAATTGGGAACTACTAACGGAACATTCACTGAATATGATGGTACTTGGTCATTAACAGTAAAAAGTGCCGAATCGGTTTTGGAATTTTCGTATGTAGGTCTTAAAACACAAACACTTACCGTAGGTTCTAAACGTACTTTCAATGTTGCGTTGAAACCCGATGCAATTGAAATTGGAACTGTTATGAAAATTGGTTATGCAAGTGCAAAACCAGAAGATGTAACAAGTGCAATTACTCAAGTTGCCGGAAAAGAATTATCAAATAAACCGGTATTAGGTGTTGATCAAGCATTACAAGGGAAAGCAGCCGGAGTACAAATTCGTTCAAATTCAGGAACACCCGGTGCTGCTATGAATATTACAATTCGTGGTTTAGGGTCCGCAACCGGAGATGGTAGACCATTATATGTTGTTGATGGAATACCTGTAGGATATGAATGGAAAGGTGACCCTCAAAATGTTGAGTCTTTATCTATATTAAAAGATGCATCATCATGTGCTATTTATGGTGCACGTGGTGCAAATGGTGTTATACTTATTACAACAAAAGGAGGTAACTCTGTTGCAAAAGAAGAGTTTTCTAATATATCATTTGATGGATATAGAGGTATTCAATCTACATGGAAACGTATAGATGTTGCTGATGCATATGAATATGCTGACATTAAAAATAAAGAATATTTAGCAAGTGGTAAAGATTCAGCATATGTTTATAGAACAACTGGTCTTTTACCGTATCAAAGAAAATTTGCAGATATTTCAAATACAAATTGGCAAGATGAGGTATTCCGTAAAGCAATTATAGAAAAATATAAAGTTACTATTGATGGCGGTTCTAAAAAAAGTTCTTGGAGTGCTTCAGCAGGATATTTGAATCAAGAAGGTATTGTTAAAGGTACAAGTTATGATAAATATGATATTGGTTATAAATATATGTATCAACTTACCGAAAAACTTGACTTTGGTATGAGTTCAGGTTTTAGCTTAACAAATCAAAGCAGAATGAATGAAGGTAATATAGAACAATCATTGTTAGGAAGTGCATTAATTGCTGATCCAACTATACCGGTATATGATACTACAGGTAATTGGGCTCAAGGTATCGCAAATACTTTTGCAAACCCTGTAGGTATTATAGAAAATACAAATGATAATACTCGTGGTTTTGGTGTTGGAATGAATGTATGGGCTGAATATAAAATTATAAAAGGCTTAAATTTCCGTTCAAGTTATAATTATAACAAATGGGGTAATGATAGAGAGGTATTTAAACCTATTTATTGGATTTCTATCAATCAAAGTAACAATGAAACATATTTAGCAAGAAATATTCAAGGAGGTCATGGTTGGGTAACTTCAAATTCTTTGACATATACTTATAATATAAAAGATGATGTTGATACTAATAAAATAAAACATGGATTTAGAGTATTAGCTGCTCAAGAAGCTTTATATGAATTTCAAGAAACATATAATGTAAGTGTAGCAGGTTTAGATGAAGGTAAAAATATGCGTTATTTAGCAGCAGGTCAAGATGGTAAAGTATTCGTAAATTCATGGGAATTGCCAAATGAGCATACTATGCTATCGTATTTAGGACGTTTAGAATATTCTTTTATGGATAAATATTTAGTGAATGGTTCTGTTCGTCGCGATGCTTCTTCACGTTTCGGACCAAATCAAAAATGGGGAAATTTCCCATCTGTAGGTTTTGCATGGAAAGTTAATAAAGAATCTTTCTTCTATAATAATGAGTTGTTAAAAAATAATGTATCGTTATTTAAAATTCGTGGTGGATGGGGTAAAATTGGAAATGAAAATATAGGTAATTATCGATATGTTGCTTCGGTAAATTCAAATGATAGTCGTTCAGGTTATAATTTTGGAGGAACAGCTGTGCCGGGAGCTACACCTATCTCTGTACCAAATGCCGATGTTCACTGGGAAGAAGCTACAAGTACAAATATAGGAGCTGAGATAAATTTATGGAAAAATAAATTAATGTTTACCGCTGATTATTATGTAAAAAATAATGTTGATAACTTAATTTATATCACTGTTCCTGGTGTTGTTGGTATTGATGGTTCAGGAAATAACCCTGTATCAAATGAAGGAAAAGTTCGTAATCAAGGTGTTGAATTCTCAACAACTTATAGAAGTGCTTATAAAGGAGATTCAAGTAAATATGAATTAACATATGATGCCGGATTTAATTTCACATATAACATTAATGAAGTTACTTACCAAGAAACACCACGTCAAGGTGGTCGTGTTGATCGTGTAGGTTTTACAGCTAATACACTTACAGGTTATCCAATTGCTGGATTTTGGGGATATAAAGTTGATGGAATTTATCAAAATTGGGAAGAAGTTAATGCAGGTGCACAACCAAGCGCTAAACCCGGTGATTATAAAATTGTTGACGTAAACGGTGATGGACAAATTACTACAGATGATATTACCTATTTAGGTTCTCCTCATCCTGATTTTACGTATGGTTTGAATGCAAATTTAGGATATGCAGGATTTGATTTAGGAATTTCTTTCCAAGGTGTATATGGTAATAAAATTTACAATGCAACTAAATGGTACTTAGATGGTGGTTATCTTGGTTCAAACTACTCTACTCGTCGTTTAGATGTGTGGGCTCCTGATAATACAGATTCAGATCAACCAACAGATCCAAACTGGTTTACAGGAAAAGAACAACGTGCAGTTTCTTCTGCATTTATTGAAGATGGATCATATTTGCGTTTGAAAAATATAACTTTGGGATATACATTACCAACAAAATATGCAGAGAAAATTAAATTAAGTAATGTTCGTGTATATGGTCAAGTTCAGAATGCACTTACATTTACTAAATATTCCGGATTTGACCCTGAAATAGGTACAAATACAGAATTGAATTATGAAGGTCCTGAATTTGGAGTTGATAGAGGTGTGTATCCGCAGGCTCGTTCGGTAGTATTTGGTGTAAACCTACAATTTTAATGGTATAAATTTAATACAACACAGATAATATGAAAAAAATAGCAATAATTGTAGTATCAGCATTAGCATTAGCATCATGCTCTGATGACTTCTTAAATAAAGAACCGCTTGCTGTAGGGAGTAACGTAACGTTTTATGATACTCCAGGTAATTGTGAACTTGCAGTAAATGCAATCTACGACCCGTTACAATGGGAAGAAATGTATTCTCGAAACTTTTGGGCTATTGCCGATGTTGCTTCTGATGATGCAGAAAAAGGCGGAGGAGAAGATGCTCCTCGATATAAAGATGATCAACCTCCAATGTTTGATATTTCTACATATAATGTAAATCAATTGAATCAGTACATTATAGATATGTGGAAAGGTTACTATATTGGAATTGGACGCGCAAATGCAATGCTTGATCAAACCGGCGAGTTTGTAACAGGTAAAGATAGTACAGTGTATAAACGTATGAGAGGCGAAGCTCGATTTTTACGTGCATTTTATTATTTTGATATGGTTCGTATTTGGGGACCTGTACCTTTAGTAACTAAAACTGTTAGTCCGGGAGAGTCTTATGGAATTGGAAACAGAGCTTCCGGTGATGATGCTGTGGGGTCTAAACAAATGCGTGAAATTTATAACTTTATTGTTGATGAATTAACCGCTATACAAAATGATGTACCATGGACATATGATGCTGCCAATTTTGGTCGTGTAACTCGTGGTGCTGTAAAAGCGTTGTTGGCAAAAGTATTATTGTTTAGAGCAGACGTGTTTTCTCAAAATGCAGACTATGAATTGGCATATCAAGTAGCAAAAGGATTAATTACAGATCCTAATAATCCTCATAGCCTAGAACCAAAATATCAAGATATTTTTGATATGGATATGTTAAAAGAAAATAGTCCTGAAATACTTTTCTCTATTCAATTTATAGATGCACCAAAATCTGATAGTTATAATCGTGATGGTCAAGGAGAGGGAACAATTAAACCAACATATACAGGTCCACGTTATTTTATTAAAGATGATGGTTCTGTTGGTTCGTCTGGAGACTTCGGATATGGTTTTATGATGCCTCGTAAAGATTTGGTTGATCAATTTGATGCAAACGACCCTCGTTTAGATATGATGTACAAACCGAATGATAGTATATATTGGGATATACCAAGTAAAGGAAATCCAAAATGGTATAAAATCTATTATCCATCATATACTACAGGATATTATAATAAAAAAGCAGGTCTTAATTATAATAAATTTGCTTCACTCAAAGCACAATCGAGTGGTAAAGATATACCTGTAATACGTTATGCTGAAGTGTTATTAATAGCGGCAGAAGCAGGTATTCAATCAGGACATGCCGATGATGCAAAAACATATGTTAATTTAATTCGTCAACGAGCTCGCAATAGTAAACGTACTATGACAGCATTTAATACATATACCTACACTCCGGGTACTATTCCTGCTGATTTACCATCGGTAACTTTAGACGATGTACGTAAAGAACGTCGTTTAGAATTATATTGCGAAGGTCATCGTTATTTTGATGTTGTGCGTTGGGGTAAAGCTGATGAAATATTTGGAGCTATAAAACAAGATGTTGCAGGAAATCCTGTAAGTTGGAAACCAGCAACTCATGGTAGAATGCCAATTCCTCAAGAGCAAATTATACTTCATTCGGGAGGTAATTTAATTCAAAATCCGGGTTATTAATTATAAAAATACAAATAGAGTATGAAAAAGTTAAATATATTTTATGTGTTGATTGTAGCATGTGCTGCTATGGTTTTCACGTCATGTAAAGATGAACCGGTTCCTACCAGTGATTTAACTTGGTATATTACCGAAGATTTTAATTTAAATAGAGTTAATCCACAACCGCTTACTGTACATGTTGGGCAAAATATAACATTCATGAGCAAAAAAAGTGATGGTGATGTATATGTGGTATGGCCTGGTGATGAAGGGTTTAATTATAACAAACGCAATTTAAGTACAGCTCAAGCAAAAGATACCGTAAATAATGTAGTGAACAAAAACAAAGGTATTTCTATGTACAAAAATGCGCAGGGAGAATGGATAAATCGGTATTCATATAATTATGCAAAACCCGGAACATATACGGTATATTTATCAGTGCGTAATGTGTTTGATAATGGGTTAAAATACACTGAAGCTCTTGATTCTGCCGTAATTACTGTAATTGATACTGCAAATGCATTGTTTGGATTAGATCAGGCTAAATATAAATTTGTGCCTTTCTATAAATATGTTAATACAGTTGACGGTAAAACAAAAACTGCAATTGTTCAATCATCAAATATTGTAACCTCAGGTTCTACTGTTACAATAAAACTACCGTATGAAGCAGATGTAACAAATTTAGAAATATTCATGAAAGCTGATAAATCTACAATATCTGTAAATGAAGGTACAGTAACTTATAATGAAGAAGATAAAGCGTATACATGGAAAGGTAGTTTAGCTACATCTAAAACTATTACAGTTACATCGCAAGGAGGTGTGTCTGCTACATATACATTATCGGCAGATATTCAACCTGCAAAAACAGGTAAACAATTATTAACGTATGCTATTGGTTCGTATCCCGGAACTATAAATGGAACAACAGTTACTGTAGATATACCAGAAGGATTGAATGTTTCAAATGTTAAACCGGTATTTACAGTTTCAGAATTTGCTTCTGCATATATTGGTAACACTATACAATATTCTAAAACAACTGCAGCTGATTTAACCGGTGGTGTAACATATACTATCAAAGCTCAAAATGAAAGTTCACAAGGATATAATATTATTCTTAATGAAATTCCAACCGAAATGACAGCATTAGCATTTAGTTCATTGAACCCTGTTAAAACAGGTGTAATAGATGATAATACAAAAACTATTACTGTTACAGTATATGATGGAACAGATGTATCAAAAGTAATTCCTACGTTTACTGTATCTAAATTTGCAAAAGTATATATTGGAACTAAAGAAATTATAAGTGGTGTAACAGAAGTTGATTTTTCTGAAGCGGTTACTTTGAAAGTAAAAGTTTCTAATGATATTTTTGTGGATTATACCGTAAACGTTGTATTCCCGTAATTACATGTAAAAACATTATAAAAAAAGGCTGTCTCATTTGGGCAGCCTTTTTTATTTACATATTTTTGTATTGTAAATAATTGAAAATAACAAAGAATGAAAAAAAAAGAAAATCAATTTGTAAGTCTTATTTTTAATATAGTAATACCTGTATTAATTATGACTAAATTAAGTGGAACTGAAGGTCGTTTTGCATTAGGACCTGCGTATAGTTTAATTATTGCAGTATCATTTCCTCTTATATATGGTTTGTATCATTTTGTACAAGCAAAAAAAGTAAACTTTATTTCTGTTTTAGGATTTGCCAGCGTCTTATTAACCGGTGTCATGGGGTTATTAACATTTATTGATCCATTTTGGTTTGCAATTAAGGAAGCTGCTGTACCTGCTATAATTGCAATAGTTGTTTTGTTTTCAATATATTATAATCATAATATTGTACAAAAAATTTTATTTAACGATGAGATTATGGATATGGAACGTGTAAATGAGCTTTTAAAGCAAAATAAAAAAAATGAGTTGTTTGAAAAAACAATAACTCAAGCATCATATTGGGTTGTTGTTTCTTTTATAGTTTCATCAATTTTAAATTTTACTTTGGCTCGGGTAATTTTAACAGCACAACCCGGAACAACTGAATTTACTGAGCAATTAGGAACAATGAATGGATTAAGTTTTCCGGTAATTGCTGTACCTTGTACTATAATTTTGGTTGTTGTAATGTTTTTTGTATTCAAAAAAATTAAAGAATATACCGGACTTCAATTGGAGGATTTTGTAAAGAAATAAAGGTATGAGCATCTAATATATATATTTAAAATTGATTATTCTTTCATAATTTGTTGATATTTAGTTGTACAACTTTTTTATCTTTATAAACTTATTAACTACATTTGATAAACTTTAAAAACACAAAAAGCTATGAAACAATTATTTATAAGTATTTTATTAGTCTTTATCGGTAACATAACAACAGTCAATGCACAACAAGATACTGTAGAAAGTGTATGTATTTCACAAAAAACAGAAATACAAACGCCATCAGATTTCGATATTTGGATGCGTTCTGATTGGGGGTTCTCTATGACAGGTGGAACAAATTATTTTTTAGGTGATGTATCCTCACATGATGTTGTTGTTTTAAAACCAAATTTTGGTATTGGACTTGAAAAAAAATTAAACGAATATATATTGTGGAAAGGTAATTTCATGCAAGGACGATTATCCGGAGAAAAAGAAAAATTTGAGATGGGTGGTATTGCAAACTTGTATTTTATAGCTAAAATTACTGAATACAGTTCTGTTTTTGAATTAGATCTTTTAGATCTTTTACAAGGTACACAAGAGCGTAAAGCGTCACTAAATGCATATGCAGGTTTGGGAATAGTTGATTTTAGAACGCAACGAAAAAATCTTGTAACAAAGCAAGTTATACAATCATATGGATTTGACGGGTTTCAATTGGCAAAACCTACCAGAGAAATGGTGTACCCGGTGGGGGTAATATTTGAATATAATGTAACTAAAGCACTTGCTTTTAATCTTGATGTATCACTTCGAATAGTTAATTCAGATAAGGTTGATGCCTATATTGCAAATGCCAATAATACAATTTTTGCCGATATGTATAATTACACAGGAATAGGTTTTACGTATAAATTTGGATATAAAGATTGTGATTTTGATGGTGTACCAAATAGATTGGATAAATGCCCGGGAACTCCTTATGGCTTGCCTGTTGGTCCTGATGGTTGTATTACCGATAGAGATAATGACGGAATTGCCGATAATGAAGATGTTTGCCCTGACATGCCCGGACCTGCAAATACTAAAGGTTGTCCGGATACCGATGGTGACGGTATTGCTGATAAAGATGATAAATGTATTTATGATAAAGGAACTTTAGAAATGTTTGGATGTCCTGATGCTGATGGTGACGGGATAGCTGATAAAGATGATAAATGCCCTAAAGAAAAAGGAACAATTGAATTACATGGGTGTCCCGATGCTGATGCTGATGGAATTGCTGATTTTGAAGATCGTTGTCCTAATCAATTTGGTCCTGCGGTTTTAAATGGATGTCCAGATACCGATGGTGACGGAATTGCTGATATTGATGATAAATGTCCGAAAGAACCGGGCTTATCAAAAAATATTGGTTGTCCTGAAGTGAAAAAAGAAGTATTGAAAATTTTTGAACGCGCATTGACCGGAATTCAATTTGAAACAGGTAAAGATGTAATTTTGAAAGCGTCATATCCAATTCTAGATCAAGTGGTACAAGTTATGTTACAAAACCCAAGTTATAATTTAGAAATAAATGGACATACTGATAATGTGGGGGATCCTCAAAAAAATATGGAATTATCTGATAAACGCGCCAAAGCAGTTCAAAATTATTTAATTTCAAAAGGAGTTGCAAAAGAAAGAACAATAGCAAGAGGATTTGGTGATACATTGCCGATTGCAGATAATAAAACACCTCAAGGAAAAAGTAAAAATAGAAGAGTTGAGTTTAAAGTTGTCTTTCAATCATTAATTATTGAAGAATAATTCAAGAATAAGTTCTTATAAAATGGCACAAATACTATGTTTGTGCTATTTTTTTTTGTTAATTTTGGCAAAAAAAAGAATTATATAGTATATTAGCATAATAATTATTTAACAATAAAAAAGTATGAATTATTCTATTATTAAACTTTTCACAGTTTGTGTTGCATTAAGTTTATATATATCCAATACTGTTTCTGCTCAAGAAGATTTAGATTTTGATTTGCCGGATATATCAATTTTTGATGATGCTCCTGTTCAAACTACTCAACCACAGTCAAATACTACGGTTTCCCCTCAAAGCCAGCAACAATCTGAGCAGGTTGTTAAACCTCAGATAGAAAAGCAACAACAAATAGTGCCGGAACAAGCAAGTACACAGCCTGTTAATCAACAACAAGTAGAAACAAAACCTACTCAAGTTCAACCAACTTCTGTAGAAAGTTCAGATTGGTTGCCACCTGTAGAATCTGTTGTTGCTGAACCAAAAGTTGAAAGTATTCCGGTTCAGTCTGTTCAACAAGCTCCTACACAGAAAATAGAACAAGTGTATACTAAACCACAGGCATCTTCTGTTCAACCATGGAGTAAACGAGGATGGGGAATAGGTATAGGAGGAGGAACTAATTTGTTTTATGGTGATTTGGGGATCGCAAAAATAGTACCTACAGACTATGCAAATGAATTAAATTTTGCCGGAACATTCTTTTTGCAGAAGGAATTAGCACAATATGTTGATTTACGTGGTCAATTGTTATATGGAACGTTATCTGGTTTTAAAGCAACCGATAAATTGGGTAATTCGCTTGATTTGCGTTTTGATGCTACAGTATTTGAATACAATGCAAATGTTAAAATAAATATATCAAATGCAATAATTGGCAGAGTTGCACCAATTTCATTATATTCATATGTAGGAATGGGATTTTCTACGTTTAGAACATACTCTACAAATACCGTATTTAATACTGTAGAAAATTTTTACGGATATGATGGTACAACTAAATATAAACCAACTATTGAAACAATGGTTCCTGTAGGTGTAGGTTTGGAATTCAAAATTACTGATAATCTTTTTGTTAACACAGATGTTTCAATGCGTTTTGTAAATACCGATAAATTAGATGCTTATAAAGGTACAACTACTCAATTTTTACAAGATATGTATAGTTTTTCATCAATTGGACTAACATATACATTTGGTAAAAAACAAACAGTTGCGCCGCAACAAGAAGAATCTGCATACATTCCTCCGGTTGTGAAAGACGAACTAAAAGAAGATACAACTAAAGTTGATTCTTTAGCTATGGTAGATTCGGCAGCAGTTAAAGCATTATATGTTTCTGATGATGCCGGTACATCAAAAGCAGGTAATGCAGCAGGTGCTGAAACGTCATTAAGTGATACTGATGTATTTAAAGGACAAGACAAAATAGTAAAAGCTGAAGATGTAACAAAACCAAACCAAGATGTTGTACGTGTTACTAATGTTGGTGAATTAATTTCTAATCCGCAAGCTGTTCCCGGTTTAGTATACCGAGTGCAAATTTTGGCGGTGCAAAATCAACAGAACGCAAAATTACAAGAATTTAAAAAACGTTATAATATAACAGACCAAGTATATGAAGAAAAAGTTGAATCTTGGTATAAATTTACAGTTGGTAATTTTGTAACATTACAAGAAGCTAGTAATTATAGACAAATATTAGTAAATAAAGGAATTCAAGGAGCTTTTGTTGTAACTTATTACAATGGCAAACGTATAACATTACAGCAGGCACGAGAATTGCAAGCTAAATAAAGATTTTATGGTTGTTTTATTTTAATAAAAATGTTGTGGCATTTGAAATATAGTGTTCACAACATTTTTTTTGACTATGAGTATGATTGAAGGAAAAGGAAAAGCTATGATATTTGCTGCGGGAATAGGGTCGCGTTTAAAACCTATTACCAATACTAAACCCAAAGCATTAGTTGAATTTAACGGAAGAACGTTATTAGAATATGCTATATTAAAATTAAAATATTATGGTGTATCTGATATTATTATAAATGTTCATCATTTTTCAAAGCAAATAATTGACTATGTTAATACTCATGATTTTGGTGTTCGTATAACTATATCAGACGAATCTGATGAATTGCTTGATACCGGCGGAGGACTTCTTAAAGCCAAAGATTTTTTTAAAGATGCAGATTCTTTTATTGTCTACAATGTTGATGTTATAAGTACAATTAATTTATTAGATTTTTATAAATTTCATATATCAAATAATGCGTTAGTTTCATTAGCAGTTTGTAAAAGAAATACATCACGATATTTATTGTTTGATACCAGTAAACAATTGTGTGCATGGGAAAACACACAGTCTCATGAAATGCAAATAATTCATGAACGTGAAGAATATTTTCAATTGGCTTTTAGTGGAATTCAAATTATTAGTACTAAAATTTTCGATTTAATTTCAGAAGAAGGAGCTTTTCCAATCATGCAATTATATTTAAGGTTGGCTCAACAGCATAAAATTTTAGCATATAATCATTCACAAGATTTTTGGCTTGATGTTGGAAAATTTGATAAATTACAAGATGTTGAAAAACAAATTGCAAATCAACCGCTAGAATATCTTTCATGAAACAATATACATGGGTAGAACCTGAAATTTTAAAACAGGTTGATGAAATTGAATTGTGGAGTAAACAGTTTGGTATTCATGCTAAGTTAGTCCCGCTTTTATGGAACAGAGGTATTCTAACATTTGAGAATGCAAAAAATTTTTTTACCCCTTCTACAAGCAATTTGCACAATCCTTTTCTTATGGCCGATATGCAAAAGGCTGTTGATAGGCTTGTATTGGCTCTCGATACAAATCAAAAAATATTGGTATATGGTGATTATGATGTAGATGGAACTACCGCTGTTGCTATGGTATATTCTTTTTTGAAATCATGCAATGCGCAAGTTATATATTATGTTCCCGACAGATATAACGAAGGGTATGGCGTATCTATTCAGGGAATGGATTATGCAATTCAACATTCGTGTAATCTTATCATTACATTAGATTGTGGAATAAAAGCACATAGAGCAATTGAATATGTTACACAAGCCGGTATAGACGTAATAGTATGTGATCATCATGAACCGGGAGAAACATTGCCTCCGGCATATGCAGTATTAGATCCTAAACGTGACGATTGTAATTATCCATTTAAGGAATTATCGGGGTGTGGAGTTGGTTATAAATTTTTATATGCACTTTGTGAACAACGCTCAATTTCAATTAAAGAGAATTTGAATTGTTATATGGATTTATTGGCTATAAGCATAGCTTCGGATATTGTTCCCATAGTTGATGAAAATAGGGTTCTTATATATTTTGGGTTACTTAAAATAATGCGTAAACCACATTTAGGTATTAAGGCAATTACGGAAACTTCGGGCATGTTTGGTCCAATTACAGTGAGTGATGTGGTGTTTAAAATAGGGCCACGTATAAATGCTGCCGGACGAATGTATAATGCCAAAACGGTAATTGAATTATTGATTTCCGATAATTATGAAAAAGCTGTAGATATTTGCAAACAAATACAAGAATATAATATATCGCGACGTGCTATTGATAAATCAATTACTGATGAGGCTTTAGCTATGTTGAAAAATGATGAACAAACTTTTTTAAAAAAAACAAATGTTTTATATAAACCAAGTTGGCATAAAGGGGTAATAGGAATTGTTGCATCGCGTGTACTTGAGCAATATTATAAGCCTACTGTTATATTTTGTGGTGAAGGTGATATTATTTCAGCTTCGGCTCGTTCGGTTGCTGAATTTGATTTGTATAAAGCATTAGAACAATGTTCAGATTTGCTTGTGAATTACGGTGGGCATACATTTGCTGCAGGCATGTCTATGGAAAAACAATATTTACCGCAATTTATTGAGCGTTTTGAAACTATAGTTTCTCAAACCATTACAGAAGATGCATTACAACCTAAAATATTGATTGATGCTGAGTTGAATATTGATGATATCACTCTGCAATTGTATGAAGATATAATGCGTTTTGCTCCTTTTGGTCCACAGAATATGACTCCGGTTTTTATGATTAGAGGATTATGTGATACAGGAAAATCGAAAATAATGGGGAACGACCAAAGTCATGTAAAACTTGAGTTGATGAGTTCTGGTAAATCTACAAAAAGTATTGAAGCAATTGGTTTTGGACTAGCTCATACATGGAAACAAATTTCAAAAACTCATAACAAAATTGATATTTGTTTTACAATACGAGAACATGAATTTAGAAATATTAAGTCATTACAATTAGAATTACGTGATATTAGACCACATATAGATTATTCACAGGTGTAATAGTATTTATATTCATCTAAATATTCAGGTTGCAACGATTCTATACTATCTAATTCAGTTCCGCATTTTGTACCTTCCGAAGATTTTGCTTCAATGGCTCCGTTTGTAGTATTTTCTTT
>JAJUFK010000072.1 GCA_029266015.1 Bacteroidota bacterium | reverse complement strand
TATACTAACAATATCAAATTTTAATAAATAAAATAAAATATATATTCAATTTTGTTAATTTTGAATGTACATTTAGACCATATTTATAAAGAATAATTACATGAAATCACAACAAAAAGATATACCATTGTATACAAGAGTTATAATGCCAGAAGTTACCATTGGCAATGTAACTATTGGCGGTAATCAAGAAATTGCTTTGCAATCAATGACAAATACCGACACAAATACAATAGAAGACAGTATAGAACAATGTAAACGAATTTTTGATGCCGGTGCTCATTATGTACGATTAACAGCACAAGGGTTGAAAGAAGCTGAAGCTTTAAAACTTATTAAGCAAGGATTAATACAACAAGGATATACAAAACCACTTGTTGCCGATATTCATTTTAATCCGCAAGCAGCAATAGTTGCAGCTCAATATGTTGAAAAAGTACGAATAAATCCGGGGAATTATGTTACATTGGGTTCATTACATAAAACAGATTACGACGAAACAGAATATATAGCCGAATTAAACAAAATAGCTGAAAATTTACGTCCTCTTATAGATGTATGTAAAAAACACAATACCGCTATAAGAATAGGTGTAAACCATGGGTCTTTATCAAATAGAATTGTAAGTAAATATGGTGACACGCCACTTGGAATGGCTATGAGTATGATAGAGTTTTTACAAATTTGCAAATCAGAAAATTTTACAAACATAGTATGCTCTATAAAAGCAAGTAATACCCGTATAATGGTATATGCTACCCGACTGCTTGTTCAAAAAATGAAAGAAGAAAACCTGTTGTTTCCAATTCATTTAGGAGTTACCGAAGCCGGCGCAGGTGAAGATGGCAGAATTAAATCTGCGGTTGGAATCGGAACCTTATTGCTTGAAGGTATTGGAGATACTATTCGAGTTTCGCTAACAGAAGCTCCGGAACATGAAATACCGGTTTGTAAAACAATAGTAGATTATCGAAATCGTGTGTTTGCCGATAATTTACATACAGTTTTACCATTTGATATAAGACCAAACCCTTTTACATATACCAAATTTATTTCACACAGTGTGTATGGCATTGGAGGTAATGCTGCTCCTATTGTAATAGCAAATTCAATGAATATAGGTGCCGATTGGTTCTTTCATGACAATAGTGTACTTACAAAAGAAGATGGTGATTATGATTTAGAATACATCTTATTTGATGACTTGCAAGCGAAACACATAGGCAAACATATTGTTATAGAAATTGAAGTAGAACAAATACATCATTTACACACTAAACATATTCCCGAAGATTGTATAATAGTACTACGATATGGCGGCAAAAAGCTACAATATTGGATTCAAAAATTATATGCCGAATTACACAATGCTCATTGCAATCCACCAATAATATTGCGATTGCAATACGATATAGAATCATACAATACGTTTGAAATTCAAGCTGCAATGGATGCCGGATCGGTTTTTATCGATGGCTTTTGTGATGGTTTATGGATTGAAAATCAACATGTGTCAGAATCGGAATGTGTACAATTAGCCTTTTCAATTCTGCAAGCTACACGAGCTCGTTTTACAAAAACAGAATTTATTTCTTGTCCATCATGTGGCAGAACCCTGTTCAATATTGAAAAAACTTTAGCTGAAGTAAAAGCAAAAACATCTCATTTACAAGGCCTTAAAATAGCAGTAATGGGATGCATTGTAAATGGCCCCGGAGAAATGGCCGATGCTGATTATGGATATGTAGGCGCAGGTAAAGGATTAGTTCATGTATATTGCAAACAACAAATTATTCGCAAAAACATTCCGGAACAAGAAGCTGTTGAATCTTTAATAGAAGTAATAAAAGAAAATGGCGATTGGAAAGAACATTAATATAACCTATATTTCTATGACTGTAAAATATTTAAGTATTATATCTCTTATATGTATTATTTGCTTTCAAACATCTTGCAAACAAAGCACTTATACAAAAGTATTCACATTTGAACAACATAAAGTTCCCAACAAACCTTTAGAATTTATTTTTGAAAATCCTCATGCAAATAAAACATTTGATGTTACGCTAAAACTTACCCATACTCCTCACATAAAACATAATCAGTTTGTATTTGATTTTGCTATAGGAAACAATTTTTCAACTACTCTTGGTGTTGTATTGCGTAATCGCGATGGTAATTTTAAAGGTGTAAAACAAGGCGATTCTATTGTTTTGAAACAATCTTTATTACAAAATCAATTATTGCCACAAGGTAGAAATACTTTTTTAATTACTCCTGCCATGAATGTTGATACGGTATATAACATTTCTGCAATTGAACTACAAATAAAAGAAGCCGAATAAAATATTTCATTTATTCGGCTTCTTTAAATTGTATATTTTCTTATTTACTTTTTAACCACAGTACCTGTAAAAACTAACATTTTTTCGGTTGGTTTAGCATTAGATGTTACTATGGCAGTTTTTGAAAATTTACCGGTAGAAGCAGCATCAAATGTAATTTTTATACTGCCTTTTTGTCCCGGCATTATAGGTGTTTTTGGATAATCCGCTGCAGTACAATTACATGCAGGTTCTACTTTTGAAATTATTAACGGTGCATTACCTGTATTTGTAAATTCAAATGTAACATGTACCGGCACTCCTTGAGGAATAGAACCAAAATCATACGAATCTTTTACCCATGTCATTACAGGACCTTTAATCTCGGAAATATCTAATTTTTTTTCGGAAGGATCATTCCAATTTGGAGACTGTGCATATCCACTAATTAGAAAACCTACAATAATCGATAGTGTTATTACAAAACGTTTCATAGTTGTATTTTTTATATTAGACATGTAACACTTATTTTTGGTTGCATACATTACTAAAAAAATATGCTATGCAATTTCACGATGTGTTTTCAAAAATCTTGCCAATACAAGCACTGTATAAACTTTATTTTTAAAAATTATTATTAAATATGTTTCAGCCCATAGTAATTAGTAAAACTTCAACTCTTATTGTATAAATTAGGTAATACCAATATGTATTAAAATATAATCAATCTACATTAATTGTATTAGTTGGAGCTATATCAAAACTTATATTTTTACGCTAAATTAATTGTTCATATTTGGTTTTTTGTTGCATTCCAAATTTTTTATGTAATTTTAGGGCATTGTTTAACTAAAAAAAGAGAAAGACATGATTAACAAAGTAATTTTAGTAGGAAATGTAGGGGCAGATCCTGAAATCCGTTTCATTAGTGAAGGTGTTATAACCGGTAGAATTAAACTTGCTACCAGCGAAACATACCTTGACAAAAACAAAGAAAGAGTTACCAAAACTGAATGGCACAATGTTGTAGTATGGAACTCACTGGCAAAAACAGCTGAAACCTATGTAAAAAAAGGTATGCAATTGTACATTGAAGGTAAAATAAGTACCCGTTCGTATGAAAAAGACGGAGAAACTAAATATGTTACTGAAATAATTGCAAGCGAAATGAAATTTTTAGGCAAAAAAGCAGAAAGCTCTACTCAAAACGACACAAAAACAAATGTAGCTGCAGAACCTGAACCTATGCCTATTGACATAACTCCGGAACCTTCTGATGACCTACCATTTTAATATATAATACAGTACCGTATTTTGGATTTAGTAAGAGACATACAGCATTGTATAACAATTGTAAGCAACACGCAATCGTGTATTATAGCATGTTCTGTTTCTAGTATACTACTTATAATTTCAATTCTCATGTATGGCACTTTACGAGCATACTACAGATTGAGCCATGATAGTATAGAATTATTACAAACCAAAACAGACACTCGTTCAAATTATATAGTAAAACAAGCTTCCCAACCGCAATTATTACGTTTTCATATATTATTTACCACAAATATGATTCATGTAATAATTGCGGTTATTACACTATATTCATTTAACCGCATACCAGAATGTAGTAATGCAAACTATGTGCTTATAACTATAAGTTTTATACTTATTTGTATATTTATTGCAAGTAAAATATTAGCATATGCAATTTCTAGAATACGACCTATTTCATACATTTTTTTAACCCACTGGCTTTTACGTGGTACTATAGTAGCCATGTATCCGCTATATAAATTATTTGAAACTATTACCAAAACGCAAACACTTACACAGCTTACTTCGCAAAATGTTATGATAAATATTGCCGAAGCTCTGCATGTAAGTTCACACGAAGTAAACCAAGAAAAAGAAATAATAGAAGGTATTGCCAAATTACAACAAAAAGTTGTATCAAATATTATGACTCCCAGAGTAAGTATTTTTGCTTTGGATATTGCTACAAATTTTAAAGATTTAGTACACGAAACCACACATATAGGATACTCTCGGGTTCCTGTTTTTTCGGGTACATTAGATACTATTAAAGGAATATTGTATGTAAAAGATCTTTTGCCGCATTTAGAAAAATCACAAGGGTTCCGATGGCAAACATTAATTCGTCCGGCATACTTTATACCCGAAACAAAAAAAATTGACAATCTGCTCGAAGAATTTCAAAAAACTAAAATTCATCTAGCCGTAGTTATAGACGAATATGGTGGCACATCGGGTATTGTTACACTCGAAGACATATTAGAAGAAATTTTAGGTGAAATTAATGATGAATTTGATGACGAATCAGATGAGTTGTATACAAAAGTAAATGACACAACCTATATTTTTGAAGGAAAAATATCTATACATGATGTTTGTAAAATAATACAATTACCCGAAGATTTTTTTGATTCACATAAAGGTGATGCCGATTCTCTTGCCGGTTTTATACTAGAACTTACAGGCGATTTTCCAAAATTACATCAGCAAATTATCTATAAACACTTACAGTTTTTAATTGAAGAAGAAGATAATCGGAGAATTTCTAAAATTAAACTTAACATACAAGAATAAAATGATGCGTATAAGTATAGTTTTACTATCATGTATATTGCTATTTTCGTGCGAAGAACGAACTATATCAATGCCTAAACAACGTGGTTACTTTAGAATAGATTTTCCAAAACGAGAGTATATATCAACTACTATCCCCTCATTTCCATATTCATTTGATATACCTAAATATTCATATATTCAAATTGATACGTCACGCAATGCTGAACCATACTGGCTCAATATTCAATTTCCAACATTAAAAGCAACAATTCACATAAGCTATAAAAATGTAAAACATGATTTATCAACATTTGTAGAAGATGCTCATTTCTTAGTATTTAAACATGATATAAAAGCAGATGCCATTAAGACACAAGAATTTCATTACAACGATAAACAAGTGCATGGATTACTATTTGATATAAAAGGTGATGCCGCATCTCTTATGCAATTTTACATAACCGACAGTGTTGAACACTTTGTAAGAGGAGCTCTATACTTTAATGTACCACCAAATAAAGATTCATTAGCTCCTTCAATTCAATTTATTCGCGAAGATATCATAGAACTAATTAGTTCATTTAAATGGAATAATAAAAAATAAAATATGGCACATATTCTGGTAACCGGCGGATTAGGATATATAGGTTCACATACAGTTGTTGAACTTATTCAACATAAACATTCAGTAATAGTTGTAGATAATCTTTCAAATTCAGAACAAAGTGTATTACAAGGTATTTATGATATTACCGGTGTACTACCGGCATTTGAACACATTGATATATGTAACAAACAAGAATTATCAAATTGTTTTACAAAACACTCTCCCATAGATGCTGTTATTCATTTTGCTGCTTACAAAGCAGTTGGCGAATCGGTACAAAAACCTTTGGAATACTATACCAACAATGTATATGGATTATTAGTATTATTAGACGTAATGCGAGCTCACAATTGCAACAACTTAGTTTTTTCATCATCATGTACTGTATACGGACAACCCACAGAATTACCCGTAACCGAACAAGCTCCATTACAAAAAGCTACTTCACCATATGGAAACACCAAACAAATATGCGAAGATATAATTCAAGATTATATAACATCTAATCCTTTGTTTAAAGCAAGTTTATTGCGATATTTTAATCCAATTGGTGCTCACCCAAGCGCTTGTATTGGTGAATTACCCAAAGGAATTCCTAATAATTTAGTTCCATTTATAACTCAAACTGCTGCAGGTATTCGAAAAGAATTGCAAGTTTTCGGAAACGATTATAATACCCCCGATGGTTCAGCTATTCGCGATTATATTTATGTAGTAGATTTAGCTAAAGCACATGTTGCTTCTTTAAACAGAATTCTAAATAACAACGTAAATAAGGCTTGTGAAATATGCAACTTAGGTACCGGAACCGGCGTTTCAGTTTTAGAAATGATACATGCATTTGAACAAGCAACCGGAGTTACAGTTCCTTATTCTATTGCACCCAGACGTGCCGGTGATATAGAACAAGTATGGGCAAGCACTTCATATGCAAATAAACTCCTCAATTGGAAAGCAGACACACCTCTTATAGAAATTATGCGAACAGCTTGGAATTGGGAAAAGAAAATTCGTGGAATACAATAATCTATTACTTTTTATACTCTACTGCTATAACTATACTTGCTGGATACACTTGTTTATTAGGTACTGCAATCATTATTCCTTGTGATGTTTTTATATATTGTAACTTTTGTTTGTTGTAAGACACTTCATATACCGACTTAATTTTCTTAGAATTAAGTGGAATTTCTATAGTCTTTACTTCATTTGGTTTTTGTATATGAGCGTACAATATATTGTCTTTTGCTGTATATACTCCCCATTCGGGTTGTTTTATAAACGGACTTCGTTTACACCCATATATGCTTTCACCATACACACGCATCCATTCTCCTATTTCATGTAATATCACAAGCATATTGGGGTTTAAACTTCCATCAGGCAATGGGTCAATATTAAGTAAATAATTACCATCACGACTTACTATCAATTCCAATTCATGAATAAATGATTGTGCCGAATTATAAGCATTATAACTTTTAGCATCGTATCCCCAAGTACCATTCATAGTTTGACAGGTTTCCCATTGTCGTTCAAGGGGTGCGTCGGGAATTTTTTGTTCGGGACACATAAAATCTCCTAATCCTAATTCACGTTTTACCCGTTCATTTATAATTATAGTAGAATCTATACTAAGTATGTAATTATATAAATTTATTGCATCATCTTTGTTCCACCAATTTTCTAATGTTGGTGGATACACGTTTTCACACCAATCACCATCAAACCACAATACAGCTGGTTTATACAGTGTAATTAGTTCACGTAATTGAGCTTTCATTTGCAATACATAATCAGTTTTTGCTTCCATGTTTTTCATTACCGAAAAATATTCGTGTAACGTTTGCGATGGATGATTCCAATCTAAAATAGAATAATACAAACAAAACTTAATGCCTTGAGCATCACATTCATCTTTGAGTTCCTTAAGTATATCTCGTTCAAAACCTATATAATGATATAAATCAAACACTGTATTTCCAGTATAATCTCTAAATCCTGCAACATTAGTTTTCCACATACAAAAACCTTCATGATGCTTTGCCGTAATTACTATATATTTCATTCCGGTAGATTTGGCTACATCAACTATTGCTTTTGCATTAAAATTATGAGGATTGAATTGTGATGTTATTTGAGTTTGATATGCATCTTTCGACCATTTTTCAATTTGCATTACCCATTCTCCTTTACCATAGTATGAATATGAACCAAAATGTATGAACATACCAAAACGGTCATGATACCACCATTCCATTTTATGAGGTATAGTATACTGAGCATAGATATTACTCAATACACAAAAAAAATACAGTATCGAAAAGAATTTTTTCATACAAAAAATAATACTCATTACTTTTTCTAGAGTAATTGTATTATTAAAAAAACAGTAAAATTGTATATATAAAATTAAGACACAACTGCTAAAACACGAGCTCGCTCACCGTTCTCTGTTTTTACGGCATGTGGAATATTTGCATCAAAATATACACTATCTCCTTCTTTCAGACTAAACACATCGTCTTTAAAATATATTTTAATGGTACCGTCAAGTACATATAAAAATTCTTGTCCAATATGATGATTATAATGCACTTCCTCATCGCTTGCGTCTATTGTAAGCACAAATGGACTTCCTTTTTTATTTGCAAAATCATGTGCCAAAGCCTGATATTTATATTGAGAATGTCGTTCTACACTTACACCTTCACCTTTACGAGTAATTGAATAACCACTATTTCTTGGTGCTTCACCGGTAAGCAATTCAGATATATCAACGTTAAAGCATGCTGCTATTTGAAGCACTGCACTTACGGGTATATCTATCAGACCACTTTCGTAATCAGTATAATCATATTTATTAATAGTAGTTTTTGAAACTACATCTTGAATTGACAAGCCCAATTTTTCGCGAATATCTTTTATGCGAACTGCTATTTCCTTTGTTTTTTCTTTCATTCCGTAAAATTTTCAAATATTCTAAACTATTGTATAAAAAATGATTCATACAAAATTACATTTTTTTTGTTTCGCTCCATCATTCAATTCACGATTTTTATTTTTTATAAGTTTTTGTACCTTGCGGCAAATTTTTACTATATGGCTTTTCTCGATATTTTTCTCATAGCATTGGGGTTGGCAATGGATAGTTTTGCCGTATCAATCACAGCGGGATTAATTCTCAAAAAATGCAAAATTAAAGATGTAATGCCTATTGCGGTATATATGGGTTTTTTTCAAGGAGTAATGCCAATATTCGGTTGGCTGGCAGGCAAAGAACTTGCCCAATATGTAGAATCATTTGACCATTGGATTGCATTTGTTTTACTGGTATTTATTGGCGGAAAAATGATTTATGAAAATGCCATTAAAGGAAATAAACACTGTTTTAACCCAAAAAAACATATAGTACTTTTAGGATTAGCATTTGCTACAAGTATAGATGCTTTAATTATAGGAGTAAACTTTGGATTACTTCGATTAGAATTAGCTCGCCCAATTCTCATAATAGGAATCACTACATTTATATTATCATTCGCCGGTGTTTATTTAGGCGGAAGATTTCAAAAATTGTATGCAGTAAAAATGGAAACTATTGGAGGAATAGTTTTAATAGGTATAGCTTGTAAAATTGTGTTTGAACATATATGGTGCTAAAAACGCAAACAATATCCCATCGAATTTGGACTTAAAAACAAATACGAAGTGCTTTTTAACCCAGCATTATAGGTATTTACTGCTTTACGCATATTGCTTTTTCCTATTGCTTCTAATATCAAACTTGTACTCATTGTAGCAATTCCAAAACCGGCAGCTCTGCGTGCTTGTATTTCCTTATTATCCAAAGAATTAATAACCATAAAAACGAAACAACCATACCCAATACCTTCAAATACATCGCCGGTAACTTTTAAACTTCGGCCCGAAGAATATAATGAAAAAGCTTCAGGATTAGAACGCATTATTTCTTTAACTTTAAATGGTGTTAGATTTGTATTATTTCTTCGAATAGTACCTCCAAATATATATTGCAACGGCTCTTCTTTATTTGCCTCTGTTATTGCAGGTTGTGTAGGTTTTGGAATAGCATTCGACTGTTGAATTTGTTGTTGTTGCTGAACAGTTATATCACTAAAAACATCTTTGCTGCCGTTAGCATATTTTATCATAAAAATTCTACTTTTTTCTATGGTATACAAAGGTCCCTGCAAATTCTCAAATTTACGATATGTTACCACATCGGGTCTTATTTCTTCTACCTTCGATTGAATTTCATCGCCGGTTTTTAAAATAATTATATCTTGCGAATACACAGTAACACTAGCTACAATACAAAGTAATACAGAAAGTAAATATGTTTTCATATACGTTAGTTTTTATATTCTGTTGAAATAACTCTAAATTCGGTACGTCTGTTTATTTGATGACACGTTTCTCTATATGTTTCGGGCAAACTCTGAATATATTCGGGAGTAAGCACATCACCCAACTTCAAGAAACTATATAATTCCGAATATTTTAAATCAATTTTTTTAGGTCGTGTTGCTCCATAGCCTTTAGCTACTAAACGATTTGGACTTATACCTTTAGCAATTAAAAAATTTACAACAGACTGTGCTCGCAACTGTGACAATTCTTCATTTGAAATTCTACCGACCCTATAATCGGTATGTGAACTCAATTCAATAATTATATGCGGATTG
>JAJUFK010000176.1 GCA_029266015.1 Bacteroidota bacterium | reverse complement strand
TTTCTGTAGTTGACTTAACTTGTCGTTTAGCAAAACCTGCAAAATATTCTGAAATTTGTGCTGCTATGAAAGCTGCTTCAGAAGGTGAATTAAAAGGAATTCTTGGATATACTGAAGATGAAGTTGTTTCTAACGACTTTATTGGCGATACTCGTACTTCTATATTCGATGCTAAAGCAGGTATTCAATTATCAGATACATTTGTAAAAGTAGTATCATGGTATGACAATGAAATGGGTTACTCTGCAAAAGTATGTGAATTGATAGAGTATATGGATTCAGTGAAATAATTAGGATTATTTGATTCTATATAAATAAAAGGCTTTTCATACCATGAAGAGCCTTTTTTATATTTTTTTATGTTAGTATATAGTTATATTTTTTTATATGCTTCAATCAATCCTGTTATTTCATTTCCTATTGCATCATAGTGTTCGGTTTCTAACCATTCTTTTTTGAAAATACTTGCTCCAAATGCAGCGGCATTAGCTCCTTTTTTAAAGAATTCACCTATTGTTTGTTGGTTTATACCCCCACAGGCAAGCAGTTTAATAGAATCAAATGGGCCTTTAACTTCAGAAAAATATGCAGGACCAACTATTGATGATGGAAATACTTTAACCATAGTTGCCCCCATTTCCCATGCTTTATAAATTTCTGTAGGAGTAAATGCTCCCGGGAAAACCGGTATCTTTTGTGAAACACATATTCTAATTACTTCTAATTGAAGTGATGGCATTACAATAAATGATGCTCCTGCAGCCACAGCTGTATCAAGGTCTCTGAATGTTAAAACAGTACCTGCTCCAACAGAAAATTTACCGCGTGAATAGTATTTCATTTCTTTAATTAATGCAGCAGCATTTGGAGTATTCATGGTAATTTCTATTGCAGGTAACCCTGTTTTACCAACTGTTATTGCAAGAGGCTCTACGTGTTTTGATTCTATACCTCTAAGAATTCCTAATAAAGGTAATTTTTCAAATGCATCTAAATCCATCATAGGTGTTATATGTTTAAAAAGTTATTGTGCTCCAAGTATATAGCAACATATCAAAAATACATTATTTTAAATCAAAATCCAATAAAAAATTATTTACGAGCTATAATAACTACCCGTGGCGATATTAAATCGAGAGCTGTTGCTTTTGGATAATGAGTTTGAACTTGTGAAAGTATACTATGTGTTATTGTATGAATGTGTTGAGGTCTGGTATAGGGTATACATGCTTCTATAGTAAGACCTGCATCAAAAATATGTGATTGCATTTCATGTATAGTTACACGGTTCAATCCTTTGTAATAAAATGCTAAGGCTTGCTCGTATTCATTTGGACGATACATAGAAATGTATGTTTCAAAATCGGTATTGTTTAATCGGGCATGTCCCCATTCAAAATCAAGAGTACATAAACTATGTCCACCATTGAGTGCAAAAAATGGATTGTAATCATGTATAATTAAACCTCCCGGTTTTAGTAATTGAGCCATAGATTTGAATGCTTGTGCAGTGTTGTGTAAATGTTCCAAAACATCAAAACTACAAATAATATCGTATGAATTATGAGGTAACTGCGAATTGCAAATATCATCATTTATAAAGGTAACATTGTCTTTTTGTGAAAACGATTGAGATAAAACTGAACGCATATAGTGTAAGTCTGCATCAACCTCTTCTATAGCTTGTTGTGTGGTTTGAGTGTTTTGTATTGACTCTACTTTGTATCCGTTAAATTCGGTGCCTGTAACTTTTAGGGCTCCCAGTTGTGCAAGATGATATGATGCAGCACCTGTATTACAGCCTATTTCAAGTATATGAGCTTTGTGTATAGGTTTACCAAATCGTGTAGCATAGCTTTGTAATTTGTGTGCTAATAATTTACCATTTTTAGAACATGTTTGTATGTATTTGTTTGATGGAATTGAAGGTTTTGGAGAAAACATTGCTTCCCACCCCGGTTTAATGTATGAACGTAATCCTTTGCGAATTTCAAATGAATTGCCAAAAGAATCAGTAAATACTCCTATTGTAGGAAATGCTTTTAAATTGATAGGAGATTCTAAATACCTATGAACAAATGAGCTTTGTTTTATTGTTTTAAAGATATATGAAATAATTTTTTTCAACATATACATTTATTTATTCAAATAATCGGCCAATATCCATAACAATAGCATATACAAAAATGGTAAGAACTATAGTCATGCCAATCATTTGTGCACGTTCTAAAAATGTATCGCTTGGTTTTTTTCCGGTTATCATTTCATACAGTATAAATAATAAATGACCACCATCTAATGCAGGTATTGGCAATATATTCATAAATGCTAAAATAACAGAAAATAATGCAGTTAAACTCCAGAATACTTGCCAATTCCAACCGGTATCGTATAATTTACCCATTGAAAGGAAACTGCCCACTTGTTGAGATCCTTCTTTGGTAAAAAGAAATTTCATTTGTTTAATATAAAATACAAGAGTTGACACTCCCATGTGTATTCCGGCGGGAATAGATGAAAGAATTGAAAAAGAACGTGTTTCAAATGTATAAATATCTTTGAGTTCTTTACGATATGCTCCAATAGTGCCTTCTGGCGAAACAGTAAGGGGTATTATTTGTTTATATCCGTTTCTTAGTATAGTAAGGTTTATTTGTTTGTTGGCATATTTCTTAATGTGTTTTACAAAATCTATAAATGTAGGAGTTGATATACTGTCTATTGCAAGTATTCTATCATCTTTTTTTAATTGTGCTTTGTAGGCCGGAGTACCCGGTATAACAGAATCAATAAAAAATGGAATAAATTCCACTATGAACATTGGATTTTGTTGTGCTATTATTTGCAAATTAAAGTCTTTAGGAATAGTTATAGTTTCAATTATACCTTTACGGTCTACAGTGATAGTTTTAGCATTATCTAAAAGTATCAATGTGTGAATATCAGAAAAACGTTCGGGTTCGGTATTATCTACTTTAATAATTTTGTCACCATGTTGTAATCCAATTGAAAGAGCCAATGAATCACAATAAATACCATAGTGAGCATTTTTGTTTGGCAGATATGTTTCACCCCAAGTATATAACATACCCGAATAAATAATAAGAGCAAGTATAAAATTAAAAATAACTCCACCGGATATTATAAAAAATCGTTGCCAAACTGTTTTTGACCTGTATTCCCAAGGTTGAGGTGCTTGTTTTAGTTGGTCTTTGTCCATTGACTCATCTATCATGCCTGCTATTTTACAGTATCCGCCAAATGGTAACCATCCTAATCCATAAGTAGTATCACCTTTTTTAAATTTAAAAATTGAAAACCAAGGATTGAAAAATAAATAAAATTTGTCAACTCGAGCTCCAAATAATTTTGCAAAAGTAAAATGTCCTAATTCATGAATTAGAACTAATATAGATAGACTTACTATAAGTTGAAGTGTTTGCATATATGTGAAATTAAACGGTATCCATAAAATTTTTCTCGGTTTTGTTGAAGAGTATGATACCAATAAATAATAGTACTATCATAGTTGCCATGCTGTACCATAAAGCTGTCCAATTCATGATACCAACACCCAAAAATGCTAATCGAAATGTTTCTATTACACCTGTCATAGGATTAAGCATTATATATACATGATATTTTTCAGGGATTTGCGAAAGAGGATAAATAACAGGGGTAGCATACATAAATAGTTGAACACCAAATCCTACTAAAAAGGTTAAATCACGGTATTTTGTGGTAAGTGCAGAAACTATTATTCCCATGGCTAAACCTAATCCACCCATTAATACTAATAAAATAGGAAATAACCATGCATACATTGTAAATTGAATATGAGCTCCTTGAAAATAGAAATATACATAGAACATCATAAAAACAACAAATTGCATGGCAAATTTTATAAGGTTGGAAATAACTATAGATAATGGTGTAATAAGCCTTGGAAAATAGACTTTACCAAAAATGCCGGCATTTCCCACAAACACATTTGATGTACTGTTAAGGCATGTGCTAAAATAATTCCAAGCAGTAAGTCCTGCTAAATAAAATAAATAGGGTGGCATTCCATCGGTAGGTATATTTGCTACTCTATTGAATATAATGTAAAATACAAACGATGAAATAATAGGTTGTATAAAAAACCAAAGTGGTCCTAAAATAGTTTGTTTGTACATAGCAACAAAATCTCGTCTAACAAATAAAACAAGTAAATCACGATATTGCCATATTTCTTTAAAATTAAAGGCAAGCAATGAAGTTTTAGGACTTATTTCAAATATAGGAGAATCAGATTTCATGCATTATAATTTTCAGATACAAAAGTATGAAAAAGATTAATGATTAAGCCTTTTTTCATACAACATAATTTTATTTGATTACATATGTTTGTAATGTTTCATATAAAGAGGCACCGCGAATGTTTTTTGCAATTATAATACCATCAGCATTTACTAAAAAATTCGCAGGTATACCTTGTATGTTATACATAAGAATGTATGGGCTATTCCAACCTCGGGTGTCTATTACATGGGTGTTCCATTGTAAATTGTCGCGTTGTATTGCATTGTACCACCATGTAGGATTAGTATCAATAGAAACACTGTAAATTACAAAATTATTTCCATCTTGAAATGATTTATTTTTAAACGCTTCATAAGCTTTTACTAAGTTTGGATTTTCTGCACGACATGGACCACACCACGATGCCCAAAAATCAACTAATACTAAAGAACCTCGTAAAGAATATAAATCTATAATAGTTCCATCGTTTGAAGGTAATTCAATATTAGGTGCAATATTTCCTATTTGTGTTCCAAATTTTGCCCCAGAGACTATTTCTTGTGCAAAAAGCGAAAATTGAAACAGTAGTATAATAATATAAACTATACAAAGTTTTTTCATAACATGTAATTTAGTATTTCAAATATCGCAAAAATATAAAGAATAGTATAGTGTTTATTACAATAAAAAAATAACTATTTTTGTGCAAAGAAATGGTAAAACAAATGCAAGTTTTGAAACAAGTAACCGTATTGTTTGTAATATGTTTAGTGGCAAATATTTCTATGTTTGCACAAGAACAAACTCCATCTATTTTTGAAATACTTGCTCAGCCAATGGCAGGATATGGAGAAGTAACTATAAAACAAGATGAAAGATTAGTAACTTTGCTTAATAATCATAAGGCACTCAATATTCAAAACGAAAGTAAAATACAAGGTTGGCGAGTACAAATTTACAATTCTTCGGGTGTTGATTCACGAAAAGAAGCAGAAGAAATTCGAAGAAAATTTCTTGAACGATATCCTGATGCAACTGTGTATGTGATATATCAAC
>JAJUFK010000427.1 GCA_029266015.1 Bacteroidota bacterium | reverse complement strand
ATATTTTTCATAATACGGTAAAGCTAAATTATATTGCAATGTTTTAAAATATGCACCTGCTAAAACTCTATATACTTCAGGTAATTGTTGTGGGTTTACAATTCCTTCAATTGTTCTGGCATATTGAATTACCTTATCATATTGCTGTTGTTTATAATAAATTTGACAAATATACGGTGGAACTACAGTTGAAAACATAGTAGAATCAGCAAGGAATTCAAATCCCTTAAGAGCTGAGGCATAATTCTTATCATAATATTCTAAATATGAAAAATAAAATAATGCATTTTGTGCATACACAGATTTTGAATCCTTTACTTCTTTAAAAAATGGTTTTGCTCTTGCGTAATCATTATTTTTAAAATATGAATACCCTATTTTATAAAAATACTCGGAAATCTCTGTATTATTAAATTTTTTAATATCAACCAACTCATACCATATAAGAGCTTCGGGGTAGTGCTGTTCGCGAAACAAATAATTGGCATACTCAAAATATGCATGATAAATTCGAGTACTTTCAGGATGCTTTTCAATAAATTGTTTAATACGCATTTCTGCATCACCATTGAACAATCGTAATGCACATACAGCAATATAATATTCAGCATCGGTACGTATTGTTTGAGCGTAATCTTTTGAAGTTGATATTACAATAAATTTTTGTTGTGCCGCCGCAAATTTTTGATTATCAAATAATGAAACAGCTTCATTAAAAATTCTATTTGATTTTGATAAACGTTCGGTATTTTGTGAAAACACTAAAGTTGTTCCGGCAATTATACAAACGGTAACTAAAAAACTTTTAATTCGGTTCATAATGTACAATTTAATTCAAGCAAAATTCTCTATTTTTTTTGTGTTTTTTTTTATTATGAATAATTTTTTATAAAAACTTATAAACGATGAAAAACACATTTAAATATTTGTTATTCAAATTTTTACATGTCATTTTTACAATACACAACAACAGTTATTAACTTGATTTTTGATACCATTAAACGGTAAACTAACAATCTATTGTACATCATATATATATTTGCTAAAAAAACATATGAATTATTCAAAATATATAGATCATAGCTTACTGCACCCCACAGCAACACACAATGATATAGCCAAATTATGCCGTGAAGCTATTGAATTTGATGTTGCTGCAGTATGCATTCAACCTATT
>JAJUFK010000282.1 GCA_029266015.1 Bacteroidota bacterium | reverse complement strand
GACAATTTTAATTTTCGCAATGATGCTAAATCTGATACCATAGTTAAAAATTTGACTAAATATACAACATTTTTTCAAAAAAAATAATGAAAAAATAAAAAGGCCTGCAAAATTAATTTTACAGGCCTTTTTATTTGTTTTGAAGAAAACTATTTTACTCGTTCAACATAAGATTTATCTTCTGTATTTATTTTTATTTTATCACCTTGATTCACAAATAAAGGAACCATTATTTCTGCATTGGTTTCAACAGTTGCAGGTTTCAATGCTGTAGAACTTGACGTATCTCCTTTCAAACCGGGCTCTGTATAAATCACCTCCATTATTACTGAAGGTGGCAATTCTGCATATAATACTGTTTCTGTATCGGCATGAAACACCATTTCTACATTTTGTCCTTCTTTTAATAATTCTGGACAATTGATTAATTCAACCGGAATTGATACCTGTTCAAATGTTTCATTATTCATGAAATTATAGCCCATATCATCATTATATAAAAATTGATGTGGACGACGTTCAATACGAGCAACATTAACTTTTACTCCTGCATTAAACGTATTTTCTAATACTCTTCCGGTTTTAACATTTCGGAGTTTTGTTCTCACAAACGCTGCTCCTTTTCCCGGTTTTACATGTTGAAATTGAACTATTGTGTATAAATCATTATTATATTCTATACACATACCATTTTTAAAATCTGCTGTAGTTGCCATAAATATTTTTTTTGCAAAAATATAAAAAGGTATGTATTTAAAAAAAATAAGCGAGAAAAAACATATTACTTTACAAAAGCAATTGGATTTTTTATGTTTTTATATTCTATCAAATCACATTTAATTGACCCTACAAACATATCAAATTCAACACGTAAAGGTAAATAGTTTGCATCATCACTAATCCAAAAACGCATATCATCTTGTTCTTTGAAAACTCTACCGGTTTCTACTATTGGTTGAAATTTTAATGCTTTAATTTTTCCAATTTTTGTTGTTACTGTTTCTCTTCCTTTAAATATAATTCTATAAGGAAATATTTCATCGGCAAAATATGTCATTACAGTAATTGTATCATTCATTTTCAGATTATTGAATTTAGTACGTCTTAAATAATAAAGACTTGAAATCACATCATAAATATTGGCAGGTACTCTTACTACACCATTCTTTTTGCTGGTTACTTTATTGTTTACATGGTCATAATGAACCTCATCATAATAGGTATAATCATTTTCTTTAATATTTCTGATTGCTTTAACAGGTTTACAATTTTGTTCATTAAAATAACTCTCATATACGTCATCTATAGCTATAAACATACGAGCAACCCCTATTGTTTTAGCTTCGGCTTTAGCATGAAAAATAGTTTTGCCATCATTAGTGGGAATATGACGCAAATTAATTTCTGCTTTTCCGCCATCTATAAATCCATAATATAAAATATATTTTAAATTTTCACCAGCAATATATGCTGTATTTGGGATTACAGAAACTTGATCTTTTGATAGCATAAATGAGCTAAAAAACACTATAGCTATTATCGAATAAATACTTATTGTTTTCATAATTCTATTCATTTTAAAAGTTCCGATTTAAAAAAAAACAAGTTTTGTGCCGAAAAAGAATTATTTTTGTTACAAAAAATAAAAAATGGAAAACAAACTACATTCTATAGTTCAGCAATCTATAAATATATATAGAAAATATGGAATTAAAAGTGTTTCTATGGAAGACTTATGTAAAGAATTAAAAATTTCTAAAAAAACAATCTATAAATATGTAAAAAATAAAGATGAATTAATCGCTTATATTTTTTTGAAATATTTAAACCAAGAATTTGAAGTAAGGCTTCAAAATTTACAAAAAGATAAAGAAAATGCTATTGATTTCATTTTAAAAATTACAGAACATTATTCTTTTGAAAACAATGCAATTACAATGGCTATGATTCATGATTTATATTTACATTATCCTCTGATTTATAAACAATTCAATACTTTAGCTACTCAGCGTAAACAAGAAATAATACAATCAAATATTGAACAAGGTCAACAAGAAGGTTTGTATAAATTATCAATAAATACTGAAATTATCTCAGTATTATTTTCAAATATTGATATGTATAAAAAAATTCCTGAACATGCACATTATACAGAAGATGATGTATTCAAAGAAATTATTCGTATATATATATTCTATAGCAACACCTAAAGGAATAGATTATTACGAACAACATTTTACTAACATATGATAGAAACAACACAAGGAATTGTTTTACATACTATACCATATTCTGAATCGAGCGTAATTTCTCATATGTATACTCAAACTTACGGACCTCTTTCATTTATTAATAGTAACGTAAGAGTTCACCGAGCTAAAACAGCATATTTTAGACCACTATCGATAGTTACTATACAATTTTATTTACAAAAAAATAATGCTTTACATAGAATTAAACATATTGAATATTCATACATTCCAAAAACTATATATGATTCGGTATACAAAGCAAACATAGCTTTATTTGTAGGAGAATTTTTACATTCATTATGTATTCACAATGAATCTAATCCGGAACTTTATAAATATATCTATTCATATATTACATTTCTTGATTCAGAAAATATTTCATTTCATCAAAGTCATTTAATATTTTTAACCCATTTACTTAAATATTGGGGTATAATTCCTCAAAATAATCATAGAGCAGACATGTATTTTATTCCTCAAAAAGGAATATTTGAAAAAACATTTTCTGAAGGAGCTTTATCACTAAAAATAAGTAACTATTTAAATGAAATACTTCAAAGCAATTCATTTAGTAACATAATTGAAATATCGAAAACTGAAAAAATAGAATTACTTGAAGCTATAATCCAATACTTTCAATTCCATACTCATTCTACAAAAACACTTAAAACATTAGATATTTTAAAATCAATATTTTCATAATAAAAAAAGGCCCTCAAAATATGAGAGCCTTTTTTTTTATATAAATATTTTCTTATTAATAATTTCCGAAAGTATTTTGGAATTCACGAGCCATTTCTTCCATTTCTTTATTTACATCATCAAATCCTTTTTCAAAATATGCTTCTACACTAGTTTTAGAACCATCTTTGAATACAAATTGAATATTTGGTTGTTTTCTTGTTTCAGTTACAGGAACATAATCATACATTTCTGTTTGATCATTCCATTGCATATCATAATACGTATTTTCATAAACATCTACAAAGAATTGAGCTTCAGCAATTTTTCTAAAATCTTCAACATACATTAAATACAAATTTACATTTGAATTTAATGCAG
>JAJUFK010000063.1 GCA_029266015.1 Bacteroidota bacterium | reverse complement strand
TGATTCTATCTGAGCCGATTCTATTAAATTATTTACATTATCTATTAAAGCTGCAATAGTATTTTTAATTTTCATATTTATAATCTGCAAACTCGGATTATCTCCGGTAGCAGTATATTCAAGTACCTGACGTTCAGAATACAACTGACTCAACTGACTTACCAAAGAATTTAACAATTGATCTTGAACTCCAATAATAGAAGGCGTAATTATATCTTTAAAATTACTTTTGTCTCTAATGGTTTTTAATAAATATTCGTAATACTTTATTTTAATATCAATGAGTGATTTCTTTGCTTGCAATTCTTCTAACTTTTTAAACATTGTAGAACCTTCTTCACTCAGATTTACAATTTTATTGGCAGAACGAAATGTTTCAAGATTTTTTTCGGCATACGATAAAGAATCAACAACACTGGTAAGCTGTTGGTCTATGAATTCAATTGTTTTAATAGATGTAGCATTTTTTTCTTTCAAATCATTTTCAATAGCTTCTATTATTAATGTATTTAAATATTCTACAACTTTTTCGGGAACAGTTCCGGTAGCAGTAAGCTGCAAAATTGTTCCTTTTTTAAAACTCGCTTCTACTGTTAAATTTTTTAAATATTGTTTTGTAAGTTCATTATAATCATGTATTTGAAAGAAAAAATCTTGAGAAACATGTTCTTGAGCATCAAAAATATCAGACTTTACAATTTTAAATTTATAATCATTATTTTCAAATTGTTCACCAAAATATAATTGTACAGATACAGCGTTTGAATCACGAGGTATTTCAACTTTTACTTCATTTTCAGACAATATAGTTACATATATTTTTTCTTTATATTCATCGGTATATATAGTATCTAATATTACTCGAAACGGGCATTTATTATATATTTCAACATTATTAATTCGTCCTTTATCAAAATATGAAACCTGATAATTTAATCGTTCTAATGTTTTTCGTGTAAGAGAATATGATGTAAGAATTCCCATTTGATTTTCAATATTTTGCGTTTTGCTTCCAAACGAACCAAATTCTTTCATAATGGTACTCATGGCACCCATAGCGTCTTCTTTTTCGGTTAAATACACTGTATTTTGTGATTCAAATTTTGGCGCAGAATATCTGTTTACCAAAAAAGCGATACTAACAGTTATAATTATGGTAGCAACAAACCAACGCCAGTTATCAAGAAATAATTGAATATATTTTTTAATATTTATATTTTCTTCTTCTTGATTTTGAAGTACATTATTCATATAAAAGGAATAAATTATTTATTAAAAACAGAATACAATGTTAATGCATTTACTATGGTACCAATACCGCTCAATACAAGTGATATTGTTGGAGTATTAACTCTCAACGATTTCAATTTCAATGGTTCAACTATAACTATATCATTGGGCAACAAATAAAAATCTTTATTTGACAATATTTTTGTATCAGTCATATCAACTCTATAAGTAACATTTGTAGTGCCTATTGTACGTATTATAAGTATTTTCTTTTTATCTGCAAATTGATTAACATCACCGGCCATTGCAATAGCTTCTAATATGTTAACATCATTTCTGTATATTACAAATTGCCCGGGTCTGTTAACCTCGCCCAACACAGAAATTTTGTTATTCAATGGTTTTAATACTACAGTTGCATTTTTAAAATACTCATTTACTTTAGTTTGTATTAAACGTTCTGCTTCAAATGCTTGCATTCCTGCAATTTTAACAGTATCTATTATAGGCAATCGAATATATCCGTTGTTATCTATAGTAAATCCTCGCAAATTAATAGACGTTTCATTAATATATGCATTTTGATTATTTGAATTATCTACATTAAATAATTCATTCAGTTCTTTGTTTATACTCAAAATCTTAACATATACTACATCACCCGATTGCAGTTTATATTCAAGTGTTTGTTTTGTTGATGATATTTTATCGGAAGTTCCTTGTGGTATATTTTCTAAATACACTAAATTTTTATTTGAAGTACAACTTGCAGCAAAAATCACAAGCATACTAAACACAAGAAATTTCAAGCAATTCTTCATAGTACATTTTTTTTGCAATTATAACAAAAAATAATTACAAACTATACAAAAAACTTACTGTATGTGAAAATCCGAGAAATGAATGGACTGAAGTTGCATATTGAAATTTACAACGTGAAATTCTATATCCAATTCCTAAACTTAATGGCCTATATTGATTTGCAACTGAAGCAGAAAACACAAGCTTTGTATGAACAGTATAATCAACACCAACAGTTGTTATCAAAAAATCATTGTAAGATTTTTTTGTTGCAATAGTAACTACAACGTTTGGTATTCCCAAATATGAAGCAGCACACTCAAACTCTTCAAAGTATTTTGTTTGTTTGAGTCTATAGTATATAGGTTGCACTATGGTAAATCCTAAAAGCAATTCATTATATGGTTTATAGGTGGCAGATATTTGTGGTATTATAGAATTACAATTACTATTAAATTCCTCTGATTGTGAACAAGAATATATACCAGATACAGAAACTGATGCTTTAGTAAAAATTTGTTTAGCATAATGAAAACTAATAAGATATGATTGTATATAGTTATTAGAAAACATAGTAACGGTTGAACCAATTGCACCAAATGAATAAAGTCCTCCCACACATAAGGTAGAGTTTATCAAATCGGTAAGTCCGTACATTTGTTTACACGCAACACCAATAGAAAGTGGCGAAGCATATACCAATGCTGCTGGATTTGAATACATTGCCCATGCATTTTGAGTATTTAAAGCATTACTTATATTGCTCCATGAATTATTAGTTTGAGGCACATAAAAAACATCAGACTGACCATAAACTAACTGTTTACTAAGCAAAACACTTAGCACAACTATACTAATTACATACTTCATTCTATAAAAATTACTGACAAGTATTGCGGTTATATACAATACACAATCATGGTTTGCATACCAAAAATAAGAAAATTTTGGAACAATACCGGATATAAGAATAAAAAAATAATGGGATTATTTATTGCGATTAGTAGAATGCAATTACAGAATTACAATTTTTTCAATAATATCACCCTGTCTAATCGCATCAATTACTTCAAGCCCTTCGTACACTTTCCCGAAACACGTATGATTTCTATCGAGATGAGCTGTATTCTCACGATTATGGCAAATAAAAAATTGTGAACCTCCGGTATTTCTGCCGGCATGCGCCATAGACAATACTCCACGATCATGATATTGATTATTTCCGGTAAGTTCACATGGAATTGTATATCCCGGACCGCCTACACCTGTTCCTTTAGGACACCCACCTTGAATTACAAAGTTAGGAATAACTCTATGAAAAGTAAGACCATCATAGAATCCTTCTTTAGAAAGTTTTATAAAATTTGCAACAGTTCCCGGAGCATCGGTATCATAGAATTCAACCTTCATTACTCCTTTTTCAGTGTGAATTTCAGCTTTTGACATATTATTAAAAGCCTTTTTTAGGAGTTATCATATCTTCTATTAACACACCTACACACCCCATAGAAGTGGGTTTTGCTCTAAATCCTGAATTATTTACTACTTTAGAATTTGAATCATCAGGAACAGATACAACTATTTTAACAGTTCTACTCATTAACACAGTAAATTCAAACTCTTTTACATAGTTGTAATCTTTATTATCATATAATACTTCGTTGGTATCATAATCAATTATTTTAAATTGAATATTTGAACCAAGTATTTCATCATTACAAATGGTAATTCTATAATCTTTTCCTTGATATATTAACAAACGAAATTCAGAAGTTTGTCCTTTTAACAATAAAGCACTGCGAGAATCCGGCGAAATATTATAATTTGTAGTTTCTTGAGTACGTTTACATTTCTTTTTATGATAATCAATACAGTCTTGCGCCGATACTGTCATAACTCCCGTCAATGCAACAATAAGCAATATGCTTGTTGTAAAAAACTTCTTCATATTTTGTTATTTTATTTTTTAAATTATTTGCACAAAAATAATAATATTTTTTAATTCCAATAGTCTATTTTTTTTTTTTAACCTAATTTATGTAACAATTATATCACGAATAAACTGTTTTTCTACTATTTCATTCAATTTTGTACGAATTATTGATCTGTGTAAAAAAATTTCGTGTTTTACTGCAGCAGATTTCATTGTTACTATTAATACCCCATTTGAAATTTTTATTTGTTGCGTTGCTTTTGCAAATATTGGCCCTACCACTGAATTCCAAGAATCCTTTATTCGCTCTTCCATAATTTTTTCTTCCATGCCGTTTTTTCTAAAAAAATCATCAATTACCTGCGATAAGGTCTGAAAATTACTTCGTTTCATTGTTTTCTATTTTTTAATTGAACGCATGGCTCTAATTCTTTGTAACAATGGCGGGTGCGAATAATAAAAGAATACATACAACGGATGAGGTGTTAGATTACTTAAATTTCGTTTTGATAATTTACGTAATGATTGTTCTAAATATTCACCACTATATTGTTGTGAAGCAAATGCATCAGCCTCAAATTCATGTTTACGCGACAATATATTCATTCCAATACTTATTATAAAAGACAATGGTGAATACAAAATACTAAAAACAAATAATGCTATATGATATTTTCCCTGCTCATAAGGTATTCCCAATGCCTCTGTTAACCAAGGACTGTTTACAAATAATCCGAATATATATAACAATAATCCCATTTGTAACAACGATGCAACTATCATTGTTCGTGTATGTTTTTTCTTATAATGTCCGATTTCATGTGCCAATACAGCAACTATTTCTTCTGTTGTCATTTCTTGTATAAGTGTATCATACAATACAATTCGTTTTTTTGCTCCTAATCCACTAAAATAGGCATTAGCTTTAGTTGAACGTTTTGAACCGTCTATTACAAAAATATTATCAAGTTTAAACCCTACTTTTGAACTAAATTCAAAAATTGCTTGTTTTAAATCACCTTCTTCTAATGGTGTTTGCTTGTTAAACAAGGGAACTATAAGTGTAGAATAAAACATAGTGATAGCAATCATGATAAGAGCAACAAATATCCATGCGTATACCCAAAAATAATTACCAAAATAACTAATTAGAAATAATAGTGCTGCCAATATTCCCCCTCCCAGCAATATAGAAAGCAGCCATGATTTTAACTTATCAAAAACAAATATTTTTGGTTTAGTTTTATTAAATCCAAATTTTTCTTCTATTACAAATGTAGAATACATTTCGAATGGTATTCCTAATATATCTGACGCAAACATAACAATACCAAAAAACAACAAACCACCCAAAATATGATTTAATGGCTCTTGGGGAGTACCAAATGAAGAATAGATATATGTATCAATTACAGCAAATCCGTCAAACAATAACATTCCAAGTATTAGTATAAAACTAAATGATGCTGTAATGAATCCAAATTGTGTTTTTGTTTGTTCATATTGTTGCTGTTTGGCATATTCTTCGGCATTATATATATCTTGCAATTCTATTGGTAATTCTTGAACTCTATGTTTTGCATTTAATAAATCTAAAATCCGTTCAAGAGCATAATCAAAAACTAAAACAGCTATTATTATTCCAAAAATTGTTGATGCCATACTATTTATTTTTTTGCAAATATATGCTTTTATGTATAGAATATATGTGAATATTTATTCATGTATTTACACTAAAATAATCACATGTTAATTATGAGTAATTAATTCATATGTATCGCGTGCAATAACGATTTCTTCGTTGGTTTGAATCACCATTACAGTAACAGCCGAAGATGGTTGAGAAATAATATATTCATGTGATTGACTGTTGATATTTGCTTGTTCATCAAAATACACTCCCATAAATTCTAATCCGCTACACACCTGTTGTCGCAAATCGGGATTATTTTCACCTATACCACCGGTAAACACTACACAATCTACACCATGCATAGCAGCTGCATAAGCCCCGATATATTTTTTAATTCTATATGCAAGCATATCAAGAGCTAACTGAGCTCGTTCATTTCCTTGTTGTGCGGCCTGTTTCATATCACGCATATCAGAAATACCGGAAATTCCTTTGAAACCACTTTTTTTGTTCAAGATAGTATCAAATTCATCTACAGATAGATTATCTGTTCTCATAATATATAATGCGGCTCCTAAATCTAAATCTCCACATCGAGTACCCATTATAAGACCTTCTAATGGTGTTAACCCCATACTTGTATCAACAGAGTTACCGTTTAATACAGCCGAAATTGAAGAACCATTTCCTAAATGACAAACAATTGTTTTACATGCATCATATGGTTTTCCGGCAAGTTTTGAAGCTTGTTGACTCACATAGCGATGACTAGAACCATGAAATCCGTATCGACGTACTTTGAGTCTTTCATAATATTCATAAGGTAACCCATACATAAAAGCATGTGCAGGCATAGATTGATGAAAGGCTGTATCAAAAGTTCCACATTGAATAGCATGCGGCAACATTTTTTGGGCGGCATAAATTCCTTTTAAATTTGCAGGATTATGTAATGGTGCAAGCTCACAACATTTTTCAAGTTGAGCTATAACCTCAGCAGTAAGTTTAGTACTTTTGCTAAACACTTCGGCTCCATGCACAACTCTATGCCCAACAGCAACAATTTCTTGTTTGTTGGTAATTATATTATGTTGAGGATTACATAAATCATCAATAATAAATTGTACTCCTTGATCGTGATTTGGTATATGAAGTTCTGTAGTATGCTTTTCTCCATTTGCCAACTCTAATTTTACTTTACTTTTTTCTTCTCCTATTCTATCAATCATACCTTGCGCTATAACCTCCTCTTGGTTCATTTGCAACAATTGGTATTTAATTGAAGAACTTCCACAATTTAAAACAAGGATTTTCATGTATTCAACTGTTTATTTTTTTCTATTTTGTGCTTGAATTACGGTAATTGCAACCACATTTATAATATCTTCAACCGAACAACCACGAGACAAGTCATTAATTGGTGCTGCCAATCCTTGTAAAATAGGGCCATACGCATCGGCATGAGCAAAACGATGCACAAGTTTATATGCAATATTTCCTGATTCTAATGTTGGAAAAATAAGCACATTTGCATTTCCTTTAATTTTACTGTTTGGCGATTTTTTTAAACATACTTCGGGTATAATTGCGGCATCAAGTTGCATTTCGCCGTCAATTATTAAATTTGGATAATTAGTTTGGGCAATATGTGTTGCATGAGCTACTTTATCTATCATTTTATGTTTTGCACTGCCATGTGTACTAAAACTAAGCATAGCAATACGCGGAGTCATTCCAAGCAAATTTTGAGCTGTTTTTGCTGTTGTAACAGCTATTTCTGCTAATTCATCTTCGGTAGGATCAGGATTAACAGCACAATCAGCAAACAACATTACTCCATCATCACCAAATTCTTTATCTTTAAGTATCATAATAAACACTCCCGATACAAGTGAAACTCCGGGCAATGTTTTAATTAATTGAAATCCGGGACGTAGTACATTTTGAGTTGCATTTTCGGCACCGGCAACTTCACCATCGGCATCACCTGCTTTTATAATAGTAGCAGCCAAATACAATGGATTTTTAATAAGTTCTCGTGCTGTTTCTATTTCTATACCTTTGTTTTTTCTAATTTCAACCACCATTTGAGCATATTCTTCCATTTTAGGGTGATTCAGCGGGTCTATAATTTCTGCTTGCGGCAAATACGTCAATCCTTCTTTACGTGCAAAATCCTCAATAAAATCGCGTTTACCAATAATTATTAGTTTTGCAATACCTTCTTTTATTATATAATCTGCAGCTCTTAGAGTTCTTGGCTCTGTACCTTCGGGCAACACAATTCGTTGTGGATTGCTTTTGGCATGCTCTCTAAAGTATTTTACAAAATCCATAGTGTTTTTATATTTAAATTTAATTTTATAAAAGTACGAATAAAAAATATATTTCAAAAAAAAAGCACTTCTATTTTGAAGTGCTTTTTGTAACTTATATTCCTAATGATTTTTTTAAACCGGAAATTTTTGATTGTAATATTTCTTCTGCTTTTGCCATTGATTCTACTCCTGAAATTTCAGTTTTTACACCAAAATAAAATTTAATAAGCGGTTCTGTACCCGATGGACGTACAGTTACTTTTGAACCATCTTGCGCAAAAAATTGCAACACATTTGATTTTGGCAATTGTATTGGTTTTTGAGTGTTTGCTATACAATCTGTTTCAACTTGTTTTTCATAATCTTTTATACATATTACCGGTGAACCGTTTAATTCTGTAGGAGGATTAGTTCTATAATTTTGCATCATAGCTGCAATTGCTTCCTTTCCTTCTTTTCCTTCTTTTTCTATAGAAGTTAAATCTTCTTTATACAATCCGTATGTAACATACGTATCTACTAATACATCATATAAATTTTTCCCTTCATTTTTAGCTACAGCAGCAGCTTCTGCAATCATAGCACATGCTATAACTGCATCTTTGTCGCGAACAAAATCACCTGCCAAATAACCAAAGCTCTCTTCGCCACCACCTATAAATTGTTTTTTACCTTCAAGTTCAAGTATTTTTTCGCCAATATATTTAAATCCAGTAAGAACATCAAACATTTCAACTCCGTATGCTTTACAAATTTCCGTAATCAATTCGGTAGTTACAATTGTTTTTACTACAAATTCTTTCCCCTGTAATTTCCCTTTAGCTTTCCAACCTTGAATTAAATATTGTACAAGTAATGCTCCCGTTTGATTTCCGTTGAGTATTACATACTCACCTTGAGCGTTTTTCACAACTATACCAACTCGGTCGCCATCAGGATCAGTAGCCATTATAATATCGGCTTGCAAAGCTTTACCTTTTTCTATTGCCAATTTCATAGCCGATTCTTTTTCAGGATTTGGAGAACCGGTTATTTCATGTATTTTATTGAGCCACTCTGTTTCTGTATAATCTTGCTCCCTAACAGCAGATGTACCCGGTTTTCGTAATGATGGAAATTCTCCTGAAATTTCGGCTTGTTCTTCAACTATATGAACATTAGTAAACCCAAATTCTTTAAGAACACGAGGAACAAGAGTTATTCCTGTTCCATGTATTGAGGTATATACTATTTTCAGATCTTTTTGCTTTTGAATAATTTCGGGTTGTAAAGATAAACCTTTAATAGCTTCTACATATGGCTTATCAACTTCTTCATCCCATAATATTATATTATGCTCGTTGCCACTCCATTTTACATCATCAATACTTGCTATTTTATTTACCTCATCAATTACATTAGTATCGTGAGGAGCAACCAATTGACACCCATCGTTCCAATATGCTTTGTAACCATTATATTTTGCAGGATTGTGCGAAGCAGTAATATTAACTCCTGCATGACAACCTAAATGACGAATAGCAAAAGACAATTCGGGTGTAGGACGCAATTCTTTTGATAAATATACGGTAAAACCGTTTGCTGCAAATATTTTTGCCGTAGTTTCTGCAAACATTCTACTTCTAATTCTACAATCATGTATTACAGCAACTTTTATGTGTTGATTGGGAAATGCTTTTGTTATATAATTTGCAAACCCCTGAGTAGCCATACCAACAGTATATATATTCATTTTATTGGTACCCACTCCTATCACACCACGCAATCCTCCTGTACCAAATTCTAAATTTTGATAAAATGCATTTTCTAATTCTTTATAATTATTATCGAGTAAATATTGAACTTCTTTTTTTGTTTTCTCGTCATAATTACCGGTAAGCCATTGTTTAGCTTTGTCAATTATTTTTTGATCCATTGTTTTGTATAAAAAAAGTATATTATATTAAATTATTATTGCAACAAAATTACATGTTTTATCGAATTACCGAAAACGAAATTCCTTTTATTTTTCTATAAATTTCAAGTGCATATACATCGGTCATACCGGCCACATAATCTACAACAGAACATATTCGAGAATATGTATCGGCATTGTCATATACAAGCTGCGTTGGCAACAATCGTAACAATTGTTGAGTATATAATGAATTATTTTTTAAGGCTGCCGTAATAAATTCATGTAACAATTCACTCAATATTCTATGTCCCGCAACTTGTATTTCTACAACTTCGCGACTGTTATAAATTTTATTTGATGCTATATATTGAATTTCTCGCAAGGCTTGTTTTGATGTTCCCTTAAGTTGTTTGGTAAGTGATGAATAAAAATTACAATTCATTATATCGTCATATTTATCCCAAAATACTTGAGCACAATCTTCTATGAGTTTATTAATGGTTCGCGAGCGAAGAATTACTATTTGTTCATTTTCGTCGGTAACATCATGCAACAATACATACAATTCGTCTAAAGCTTTAGCGTCTGCAATAGGGTCAAAAAAAGCAAACAACAAATCTTTGGTTTGTTGTGATGTTAAAATTCCTAACCTATGAGCATCTTCTAAATCAACAATTTGATAACAAATATCATCAGCTGCTTCCATTAAAAACACTAAAGGGTGACGCCCAAACACAGTACCCGATTCCGAAATTGATTTGAGCCCTAACTCTTGAGCAACATGCTTTAGTGTTACCAATTCTGTTTGAAATACACCGTATTTTTCGTAGGGACTTTGATTGAGAGCTATATCTGTAGATGTACACGGATATTTCAACAAGGTGCCTAAGGTAGCATACGTAAGTGCAAACCCTCCTTTTCGTCGCCCCGAAAATTGATGCGTTAGTAAACGAAAGGCATTTGCATTACCCTCAAAATTTATAAAATCTTGAAATTGTGAAATTGTAAGTAATTCACGAATATTGTTTGTATCTATTTCTGTAAAATATCGTGATATTGCCTTTTCGCCTGAATGACCAAAAGGAGGATTGCCTAAATCATGAGCCAAACATGCTGCTGAAACGATAGAGCCTATGCCGTCTAATAATGATTGGGGTACATCTACTTGTTTTTCTAACAAACCATTTGCTATAATATT
>JAJUFK010000022.1 GCA_029266015.1 Bacteroidota bacterium | reverse complement strand
CATTTCCCTTGTGGAAATTCATCAATATATGTTCTATAATCTTGCATTGCCAATTCCATGCGTTCTTGTTTTTTTGATTCTATACTATTTTGAGCAAGAAAATATCCTGATTCAAAAATAAGATACATAATCTCTTCGCGATATTTAGAGTCAGGATAGTCTTTTAAACAATTTTTTAAAGAAATTACTGCTGCTTTGTAGTCGCCTATGCTATGGAATAATTTGCTGTTTTCAAATGCTTTTTTTTCTAATTTTTCACGTAATTGAGCTATATAATCATTACTTTGTTTTACATACATTCCTTTAGGGTATTTGTTTATGTAATTTTGAAAACTACTTATAGCTTTTACAGTGTATGTTTGGTCTAAACTATATTTTGGTGAATTGTTGTAATAACTTATGGCAGTGAAATAAAAAGCTTCTTCAGCATATTCGCTCGAAGGAAACGTTAGCGTATATCGTTCAAAATAATATGCTGCCATAAGGTAATCACCTTCTTCATAATAACAGCGAGCTATAAGATAATTTATTTTTTCAGCTTTTTCTGATAATCTATATGCAGGCAATACTTTCTCAAATAATTCATATGCCTTGAAATATTCCTTTTTTTCGTAAAATTCCAATGCTTTATTGTATTGTTTTTCGTAGTCGTTTGAAGTTAATAATTTTTGATATTCGCTTTTACACGATATCAAAACCACGATTGCAAGTATAGATAGTATATATTTCACTTTCATTTTTTAATGGGCTGCAAATTTAGTATATTCTGTTGTAAAACAGTGATTTTTTTTAACAATTTATTACAAAAATGTTTTTTTCTTATTTTTTTTCTTATAACGAATGGATGTAGATTAAATTGTTTGTTGATACAATGTTGAAACTCTGTAATAACAAAAACAAATATGTGTGCGATTTTTTATAGTATTGCAAAAAAATATTGATATGAAAGGATTACTAACTATTGGATTACTTGTATGTTCTAATGTATTTATGACATTAGCTTGGTATGGCCATTTAAAATTTTCACAAATGAGTTGGTTTAGTAAACTCGGGCTTATTTCTATTATTTTTATAAGTTGGGGTATAGCGTTGTTCGAATATTGTTTTCAGGTTCCGGCCAATAGAATTGGGTTCAAAGAACATGGAGGTCCATTTTCATTAGTTGAACTTAAAGTTTTACAAGAAGTTATAACATTGGTAGTTTTTATGGTGTTTACTTTGATTGCTTTTAAAAATGAAACTATTAAATGGAATCACATAGTTGGCTTTGTGTGTCTCATTTTAGCAGTTTATTTTATTTTTAGGAAATAAATTAGCCTACGTCTTTTAACGTATTTTTAAAATTACGTTTTTACACGATTATTCAAGTATCTTCGATTCTATACATTTGTCAAAAATATAATGATAGAATGCTTATACCCTTTTTGATTCCCTTTGTAATAGGAATATTTTTAGCTATTAATATGGGGGGGAGTGGAATTGGTCCTTCATTTTCAACAGTCTATGGAACTAATGTAATTAGGAGAACAGCCATACCCGGATTATTTGGTATTATGGTGTTTTTAGGTGCTATATTGGGTGGAGAAAACACTGCAAAAACAATAGGAAATAATGTGCTATCGCCGCAAGAAATGACGTATACAATTGTTTCTATTATTTTATTATCGGTATCTATTTCATTATTTATAGCAAATTTATTGGGAGTTCCTCAATCTACCAGTCAATCTACGGTAATGGCTGTAACTGCACCTGCATTGTATTTAAATCAATTTAATTCACATACGCTATTTGTGGAAATTATACCAACGTGGTTTATTACACCTATTACAGCTTTTATTATAGCATTTTTGGTAGGGAAGTATATTTACAAACCGTTGCGTAAAACAGGGATTACTATTTCAAAACAAGTAAATGATAGTTATATTTTAAAAGGTTTTATTTTAGCAATGGCAATGTATGTTGCTTTTTCTATAGGAGCCAACAATGTGGCAAATGCTGTGGGACCTATTTCTGTAATGGCTATTAATGAACTGCAAGTTAGTCCTAAACATACAACACATATATTGTTGCTTTCAACCTTAATTATTGCTCCAAGTTTTGCTATAGGTAGTTCTTTATTAGGGAAACGTGTATTACAAAATACCGGTAAAGAATTAGTTTTGTTTGGTAAAATAGAAGCTGTAATTATTGCATTTATTTCAGCATCATTGTTATTATTGGTGTCATTATTTAAAGGTATTCCTACTTCGTTGGTGCAACTTAATGTTGGAGCTATTTTAGGAATAGGTGTTGCTAAGTTGGGGTTTAAAAATATATTTTCAAAAACAGAAGTCAATAAATTTTTCATAGTGTGGCTTATTGCTCCTATTGTAGCGTTTTTTTTATCGTTGTTTCTTGTTTATATTGCAGACACCATGGATATGTTACATTATCATTGAAAAAAATATGGATATAGATTTTTGTGCAGAATTAGAACAAGATGTTCGCTTTAAAGAGGGATTAAAGGCATGTATGAATTGCGGAATTTGTACCGCTATTTGTCCTGCAGCAGAATTATATAATTATGATCCACGCTCTATAATTACCTCTGTTCAATTACGAAATAATTTGCAGATAAAAGAATTATTACAATCAGAAACTATATGGTATTGCGGGCAGTGTATGTCATGTAAAACTCGCTGTCCTCGAGGCAATACTCCCGGATTTATAATTCAAACATTACGTAAACTTTCTCAGAAATATGGTTATTTTACACACAGTGAAAAAGGCCGACAACAGTATGCAATTAAAAAAACTGTTGGCGAAAATGTTTTGAAGAAAGGATATTGTGTGCATCCCGATTTAGTATCATACGATATGCATCAAGAACAGGGGCCTATATGGCAATGGGTGCAACAACATAAACAAGCAATATATGAGAGGCTTGGAGCAAACCTTGATAAAGAAGGTGCAGGTGCACTCCGAAAAATTCATAAAAAAAATTTAGATGAATTGCAAGCAATATTTGATGTTACAAATGGAACCGAATTATATACTATCATTGAGGAAGAATCAAAAAAACAAGCTGAACGAATGAATTTGGGGTTTAGTGATAATATTGATAATGAATATTTCAAACACGTTTATACATATAATAGTAATACACATTCAGAATAATGGATACTGCAATACATACAGAAAAAGAAACGTGGGGAACATATCAAAAACATGTTGCCGACGATAATTATTATTACGCTCGCAGTTGTATAAGGCAAAATTTTTTTCCTGCATCGGAATATATGTTTTTACATATATTGCGTAAGGTGTTAGGGAAACATGTATATGATGACCCTAATCATACAACGTGCACTGGCATTGGATATCATTCGGATATAGTTCCGTTTGAAACTATACAAACTGTTGTTGCTCGTCATTTTGCTTTGATGACAGAAGCAGGGTTAGAAAATATTGCTATCTCATGTGTAACATCGTTTGGTATATATACAGAAATATTAGAAACATGGCAACATTTCCCGGAACAATTAGAAAAAACAAGAGAATTTTTATATAAAGCAACCAAACGAGAATTTAATTTACCAAAAAATATAGCTCACACTAGTGATATAATTTATAAATTCAGACATGAAATAGCAGAAAAAGCTGTTTATAAATTAGTACATGCACAAACAGGAGAACCTCTTAATGTTGTTGAACACATTGGTTGCCACTATGCAAAAATGTTTCCTACTAAAGGAATTGGTGGCGCAGAGTTTCCTCAAGTTCTTTCGGGAATGATTACCGCATGGGGTGGTAAGGTAATTGACTATCCCGAGCGACGACATTGTTGCGGTTTTGGATTTAGGAATTATTTAGTGCAGGCAAATAGAGGATATTCTGTATCAAATACGTATAAAAAATTGGAATCAATGCAACCGTATAACCCCGATTTTATTCTTACTAATTGCCCGGGTTGTGCTATGTTTATTGATAAATGGCAATATACTATTGCAGAAATGGAACAGAAAACATTTGACTCTCAAGGCAAGGGTATTCCTGTGTTAACGTATGAAGAGCTTGCTGCATTAGTATTAGGAATACAACCATGGGATGTTGGATTACAAATACATCAAATACAAAGTGAATCACTTCTTGATGCTTTAGGAATACCATATGATACTGCATTAAAATATGTTGATAAACAAGGTAATCAATTACCATTACCAAATAAACCAAACAATTTATTGCATTAAACTATGATAGATGTACTTATAATAGGTGGGGGGATAGCCGGTATAGAAACGGCTTGTTCATTACAAGAATTGGGTTTAGAAACCTTAATTATAGAAAAAGAAAAACAAATAGGAGGACATTTAAATAATTGGGATACATTGTTTCCAACAAAACGTTCTGCATCAGAAATATTAGAATATTATACAGAACAAATTAGAAAAAAATCTATTACAATATATTTGAATACTACAGTAACTTCAATAAGGAAACAAGATGACGGCAGTTTTGAGGTTTATACGTCTCGTGAAGTTTCATTTAAAAGTAAAACCGTAGTTATGGCTCACGGATTTTCTTTGTTTAATGCTCAGCGAAAAGAAGAATATGGATACAAAATATATGAAAATGTAATAACATCTGCTGATTTGGAACAAACGTTTAAACAGAATAACGATGTGTTTGTAAACCCGATGGGAAAAATACCCGAACGTGTTGCGTTTATTCATTGTGTAGGGAGTCGCGACGAAAAATCGGGTAATCATTATTGTTCAAAAGTTTGTTGTATTACAGCGGTAAAACAAGCAATTAAAGTAAAACAATTGTCACCGCAAACACAAGTTTTTTGTTTTTATATGGATTTACGATTGTACGGTAGAGGATTTGAAGAAATGTATCGTGAAGCTCAAGAAAAATGGGGGGTTCAATTTATTCGTGGACGTTTGTCGGAAGTAGCAGAAAATATTGATGGAAGTTTGCAATTGAAAGCTGAGGATACACTTGCTGCACGACCTTTTAAGATGTCGGTTGATATGTTGGTGCTTATGGTAGGATTTGAAGCAAATAAAAGTACTGCATTATTTCATAATTCGTGTGGTGTTGCATGTACCGAAAGTCGTTTTATACAACCACGTCATCATCATCTTTCGGCAAATGCAACTAATATAGATGGATTATTTACCGCAGGTACCAGTATTGCTCCTCTTTCGGTATTTGATACACTCAATCACGCTAAGGCTGCAGCATTCGCTATTCATTCATATATTACAAAGTAATTTTTTTATGATGAAACAATTTGGATATAATTCGTTGAAAAGTAGAACTATTGATTATAAAAATATTAATACTACTTTAATATCATATATTATTAAAAACGAACCATCATTTAGTTCTTGTATATCGTGTGGTTCATGTACTGCTACGTGCAGTGCCGCAAACCTTACTTTTTTTAATATTCGTAGATTAAATATTCAAATACGACTAGGAGAGTTTGAAAATATTCGTCAAGAAATAGATAAATGTATGCTATGCGGAAAATGTCTTTTAGTATGTCCGCGAGGAATAAATACCCGAAATGTAATTATGCTCATAAAAAAAGGTTTGGTAACATTTAATTTGGTTGAATAATAATGAACGATTTATTTATAATAGCTCCCTTTACTATAGGTTTAATTATACTTCTAGGTATACTCATAGGGAAATATGTAGTATGGACTATTCAATTGTCGCAAATTGATAAATTACGAATATTGCATGGTTTTTTCACTGTACGTACGCTTAGAGCGATTCGTGAAATTTTTTGGGAAAGTTTATTACATAGAAATATTTGGAAAACAAATCCTTTATTGGGGTATATGCACATGAGTTTTGCTTTGGGGTGGTTGTTGCTAATAATAGTAGGCCATATAGAAGCGTATATGCAAGCTTCATCTTTGTCGGTTTCGCCGTGGATTCCAATATTTTTTAGATATTTTGAACACGAACACTTTTATGGCGCTCGATTTTTTGCTCATACTATGGATGTGCTACTCTTATATGTTTTAAGTGGAGTAGTATTAGCATATGGTAAACGAATAAACAGTAAATTGTTTGGTATAAAACGTACAACTAAACTCAAACCCAAAGATAGAATTTCTCTTATTGCATTGTGGAGTATATTCCCATTACGATTGTTTGCCGAAAGTGCTACTGCTGCATTACATGGTAATGGAGGTTTTTTGACAAGCGGTATAGTATTTCGTTATTTGCAAGTTACTCCAAACATTGAATATACACTATGGGTATTGTATTCTTGTAGTTTGGCTATATTTTTTATTACTCTGCCTTTTACTCGATATATGCATATTCCTACCGAAGTGTATTATATATTTTTGAAAGAGTATGGAATAAAACTTAAAAAGCAGTTTAATTCATATTCAAAAATTCAAGTGTATTCTTGTTCGCGTTGTGGAATTTGTATAGATGCGTGTCAAATGCACCATGCTCAAATATCAAACAATCAGTCGGTGTATATTTTAAAAAATATTCGTGATGAAAATCTTACTGATAGAAAACTGTATAATTGTTTACTCTGTGGACGATGCGAAGATGCGTGTCCGGTAAATATTAATTTAAATGATCTACGAATTTCTCAACGAATAAAATCAAGTAAAGAATACAATTCGAGTTACGATTTTTTAGAATATTCAATTACAGAAAAAGCTGATGTAGTTTATTTTGCAGGTTGTATGACTCATTTAACACCCGGTATTAAAAAATCAATACTTACGGTGTTAGATACTGCCGGTGTTAATTATTTATTTTTAGATAAAGATAAAGGAGCTTGTTGTGGCCGACCACTTATGCAAGCAGGGCAAATAGAAGCAGCTAAAAAACTTATAGCCTATAATAGGCAGCAAATATTAGAATCAGGTGCCCATACTTTGCTCGTTTCGTGTCCTATATGTTATAAAGTTTTTCGTGATGATTATGAGTTGGGACAAATAGATATTCGCCATCATTCAGAATACTTTTTAGAATTGTTGCACAATCAAAAAATTACAATTCGAAATACTCAAAAATCTATAGTATATCATGATCCTTGTGAATTAGGTAGAGGTTGTAAGGTTTATGAACAACCGCGTGAATTATTACAGTCAATTGGAACGCTTAAAAAGGTAAAACATGAAAAGGTAGAATCACTTTGTTGTAGTGGCTCATTAGGTGATTTGAGTCTATCAATGGTTGAACGTAATAAAATAAAGGAACAAACATTAGAAGTATTACTTAAACCAAATCCCGATATTTTGGCAACATCATGTCCACTGTGTAAGAAAACATTTGTCAAAGGGGTTGATATTCAAGTAAAAGATATAGCTGAATTAGTAGCAGAAAATATTCAAAGTAATTAAATACCTTGAATTACTTTGAATTGCTTATGTTTTCGCTGCTTATAAAAGTAAAGTCAATATAATTCAAGTTAAATCCGCCTTTTACGGCATAGGCTGTAAATTCATAAACTCCTTGGGTAAAGTATGCTGTATCTGATATTGTAATCCAATTTTGCCAACCACCGGTTGGATTTATTTCAATAGTTGAATATGGTATTGAATTATATTGTAAACTAAGTTTCCCTATGTTGTCATAGCTTGCAACTCTATATTCTAATGCATATGTGCCTGATTGAGGTATATCAATAGTATAAACCATAGAATCATCATTGTGAATCCAGCCTACATTCATACCTCCTCCCTCATCGCTGGTTTGTTCTGTTTGCACACCTTGCATACGTATAAAATTTTCAGCTTCTATTCTAAAATTTTTTGGATTACCATTTTGAATTACTGAAATTTTTTGTAGTATTCTATTGTTTGCAATTATGTGAATAGTTCCAATTCTTGCTTGTTCTTGTGTATTGGACTCAACTAGTTCTATAGTGAGTGTTCTGGATTGTTTATCTGCAACAGGTATTACTTGAATCCATGGATTTTGTGATTCAATAGTATAGTGTGAAGTTGCTACTATTGGAATTTCTTTTTTTTTTTGGGTACGATAAAATGTGATTTCAGAATATGGCGAATATGCTGAGCTTGTTTGTATTTGTTTTTCAATATTGTAATATTCTGCAACTATTCCATGTGCTAAAAATACCAATGGAGCTTGCCAATTTATAGCAACTTCGTTTGTGGTATAACTGCATGTGGCATCATAATAAGCTTTTGCTGCAAATGGGGAATAATTTCCAAAACAATCCCGTTTTTGACCTCCATTTGGCCCTCCTGCAACAAAACCGGGAATAGACCCGGCAATACCATCTGCTTCTGAGGGTCTATGGTGTATATTTTGTGTATACTTGTATCCATAGCCGGTCACAAAACTATATTCTGTGGCATTACGTCCTAGTATATAATCAAATGAGGCAAGTGCTGAGGTGAAGTAATTATAGTTTTTTGTTATTGCATATGCATACAAAAAAAGAATGCCTTGATTTGCCAATACGCCATTACTACCCCACGAAAAATCAACAACCGGTACTTTGTATGCGTTTTCATGTTCTTGGTAGTTTTGTAATTTGTGAGCTTGTTCAAGTATTCGGTCAATAACTTTTGTTGTATCTACACTTTTGCACACTTGTTGTCTGTGATTATATAAAGAATATAAAGCCATTCCTCCTACATTAAACCAAACAGGAATTCCAAAGTTAGTTTGTATGTCAATATATGATGCATATTTTTGTGTATTGTTTGTGGCAATAAGTAATTCTGCTGCAGCCCATGTTTTTTCATCGGCAAATGATTTGTCGCCATATCCTCCGGTTGTTATTTTAGGAAATTCTCCATCTTGTTGAGGGTTATTATAGGGGATATTCGGATTTAGTTCTGCCCAATCCCACGCTTTAATAGCTGCTTTCAAACAAGTATTGGCATATACAGAATCAAAGGGTTTATATATCCTATATGCCATTGCCATAGAAGCTGCAAAATTTAAACTTGCCGATGTTCCTTTTGCTACAACATATCGTTTAGAAACAGAAGCTTCATGCGGCATTATCATTCCACAAAAATTGGCATCGGTAGTTTTATTGTATACTCCACCATCATCAGAATCTTGCATTGAAAGCATCCAGTCTAAATTCCATTTTACTTCATCAAGTATATCGGGAATGGAATTGTTACTTTCGGGAATATTCCATGTAAGTGTATCAAAATATGATGCATAGCGTTCGTAAGCCAAGAGTAATGTGCCTACTGTAATACCTGAATTTACAATGTATTTATTATAATCTCCGGCATCGTACCAGCCTTTGGGACATGAAATTATATCGCCTGCTTTACGCTTAGGTCCAGCTGCAGAAGGTAATACAATAACTTGTGTATCGTAATGTCCTGCTTTGCGAGCAAATATACCCGCATATTGAGGTTCAATTTCAATCGATGCTCTATTGAAATAGAATGCTTTAATTATTGCATTGTTAACGTTGTAAAATACGTTTGATTGAATAGCAAATGTATAAGATACAGCTATGTCTTTTATTTGTAATGTGTATGTTCCCGGTGTAGTAATTGTAGTAAAATCTGCAATTTGAACTTTTTCTCCTGATTGCGACCATTCTTTTGCCGGAGAAAGTATACCTGTATATACCAATTGTTTTTTGTTGTTATATATCTCAAATTCTTTGGCTTTAGTATCAACAATTGCAGCAATTTTAGGAGCATACGGTAAAAAACCTATTTGATTCATTCGTATATATTTGGTAGGCTCTTTACTTTGAGCATTACATATATTATTAACTAACAATAATAATATAATGTACACATAATATAGTAGCTTCATGTATCTTATTCTTTAATAAAATAACAGTTCCACATTTTATTGTTTATTCTAATTGTACATATATATACACCGGCATTATTGTTAAAAGAAATGTTACTTGAATTTGAATTTCCTGATTGTACTATTTGTCCTAATGTATTATAAATACAAAATGAAAAAGATTGATTTGAATCTATTCCATGTATGGTAAGTATGTTTGATTTTACAGGGGTTGAAATATAAATCTCAGAATTTTGTATGTGTGTAATTGAAATTGGAGGATCGGGAGGCAGAGGAGGTGTTGTTGGTATATTTATGGCTGCAATATTATCTTCACAAATCCATGAGAAATCTATATAATTGAGATTAAATCCACCATATTGTGATAGTAATTGAATATCATATATTCCTTCTTCAAAGTATGCTGTATCTGAATATGTTCGCCATACTTGCCAACCTCCTGTGGGATTTGTTTGAGCAAGTGAATATACAGAATCTTTATAAACCATAAAAAATTCACTTTTTGCTGATAATGAAGCATAGCGATAGTTAATAATATATGAACCTTTTGTTGTAATATCTATTCTATATATCATATAATCATTATTATCTATCCAACCTACATTGAGCCCTCCATCAATATCACTTGTGGTTTCTGTTTGTACGCCACTCATACTCATAAAATCTTCTGCTTGAATTCTAAAGTTTTTGAGTTTGCCAATTTGTGATATTGTAATTGAATCAAAAACAGAATTATTTACTATAATATACATAGTGCCGGTTCGTATACTGTCACCTTCATTGAATTGAGTAATTGCAATAGTAACAGTACTGCTTCCTGTATATTGTATTGGAGTAACGGTGTACCAAGTATCGGTGGTTTCTATAGTGAATGGCGTATTAGCAAATACTGTAAACGAAGCTGTTTCTTGTGTGCGAGTAACCGAAAAGGAATCCGTTGAAGGGTATGCATATTCTGCAGGTAATTCGTGCAACCATGTATTATATGCACTTATAATTCCATGAGCAGCAAACGTAAGTGGAGATTGCCAATTTATTGCAATTTCATTGGTTGTATAACTGCATATTTCATCACGATAGGCTTTTGCAGGGAATTGAGAGTATTCACCTGTACAGTCAGTTTTACTACCGCCATTGGGACCTCCGGCTAAAAATCCCGGAATAGAACCTGCTATTCCGTCAGCTTCTGAAGGGCGATGATGTATATTGCGAGTGGCTTTTGTTCCATATCCTGTTATAAAAGAGTATTCGGTAGCATTACGCCCTAGTATATAATCAAATGACGCTGTAGCTGCATTAAGGTATGACACGTCATGTGTAATGTTGAATCCAAATAATAATAAAACAATTTGATTTGCAACTACGCCATTACTTCCCCATACAAAATCAGTTACAGGTACTCTATATGGGTTGCTACTTGATTGAAGTGTTTGCAATGAACGAGCTTTTATAATTAAAATATCTTTTACTTTGGCAGTATCTATACAATACCCGATAGTTTGCCTATGTGTATACAATGAATACAGCGATAACATAGCTACATTGCGCCACATTGGAATATTGAATGTTTCTTGTAAATTAATGCTTGCAGCATAATCATCTTGTTTGTTGGTTGAAATCAGTAATTCTGTGGCAGCCCATATTCGTTCATCATTGAAGTAATTGTCACCGTATCCGCCTGTAGTAATAGCAGGATAACTACCTATTGCCGGTGGATTTGTATATGCTTTGTTAGGATTTGATTTTGCCCATTGCCACGCATATTCTGCGGCAGCTAAACAAGAATCTGCAAATGCAGAATAATACGGTTTATAAATTCTGTATGCCATTGCCATAACTGCGGCAAAATCAAGTGTTGCGGCAGTTCCTTTTGCTACTACATACCGTGTTGATGTTACTTTATCAGGCATAAGTGAACCGCTAAATGAAGCTTCGGTAGTTTTATTATAAACGCCTCCATCATCTGGGTCTTGCATGGTAAGCATCCAATCTAAATTCCATTTTATTTCGTCAAGTAAATCGGGAATGGAATTGTTACTTTCGGGTATATTCCATGTTATGGTATCCCAGTACTGTTTATAATTTTCGTATGCTTGTAATAGTGTGCCAACAGTAATTCCTGAATTTACAATATATTTATTGTAATCTCCGGCATCGTACCAACCTTTAGGTGTACTTATTTTTTGACCAGCAATTCGTACCGGTCCTACAGCCGATGGGTGTATTACAACAGCTGTGTCAGGGTGACCGGCTTTTCGTTTGTATATACCTGCATGTTCTTCAAGTAAGGCTGTTGAAGCCCTATTAAAATAAAATGCTTTTACTATTGCCTTATTTACTTGATTATATACTGTATCGTGTATTACAAATGGTGATGACGAATCATAACCAGGTACTTGCAATGTATATGTGCCCGGATTTGTAAGAATAGTAAAATCAGCTATTTTTACTGATTCACCCGAGGCAGACCAAAATCCGGTAGAGGAAAGGAGACCTTCAAAAACAATTTCATTTGCTTGATTGAGAATGTTGAATGAACTTGCATTAGTGTTTACTATTGCTGCTTGTTTTTGTGCATACGGTAAAAAACCTAACTGATTCATTCGAATATACTGTGTGCTTGATTGAGCTTGAATTAACAATATTGTTACAAACAAAAACAATACTGTACATACTAATTTTATTTTCATATCTATTCTCCAAATTTTCAATAAAAATACTCACTATTTTTATTAAACATTACTTAATACTATTTAAAAGCGTTTTTTAATTTGGTAAATGATATAATTTATTGGGTAAAATATCAAAATGGCACCTTTATTTTGTTATATAATTAATAATATACAGAATAGATGGAAAAAGTATGATTGTGTATAATAAGAATACAAATGTGTGTTTTAATTTGTAGCCTCGCCGGGAATCGAACCCGAATTTAAAGTTTAGGAAACTTTCGTTCTATCCATTGAACTACAAGGCCTCAATTGTTTTTTTGCAAAAATACAACATTGTTCAATATTCATATCGTGTTTTTTTATACTTTTGAATAACAATTCCAAATTAAAATACATATGAAAAAATTTTTTATTCTCATTCTCTTAATCATAGGACTTTTTTATAACGGTATTTCACAAAATCAGCCTAAAAATATTATTATTGTATTAGCTCATGGTATGGGATATAATCATGTAAAAGCTTTTGAATTACAAAGAGGCAACCAATCTCCGCTTATTTGGAATTCGTACCCGGTTATGTATGGTGTTACTAATTATCCTGCATATTGGGCACCTATTACCGAACCCAAAGATGTTACAAAATATAAGGGTGATTATCATATTCGTCGTATTTGGAGCGATTTTAATTATACTAATTCTATGGTAGTTGACCCTGCTTCTGTTGGAACAGCAATAGCAACAGGTAAAAAATCGGCTTATAAAGCGGTAGGGGTTGGTATTGATAGCTCTAAACTTGAAACAATTTTAGAACGTGCTTTTTTAGTTGGTAAGGCTACCGGTATAGTTACAAATTTACCTTTATCAAAATCAGCCGCAGCTTCATTTGTTGCACACTATCCTACGTGTGATAGTTCTCGTGCTGTTTTTAATCAATTGTTGGGTTCGCATCTTTCTATTGCAATTGGAGCCGGGAATCCATTCTATAATAATAATGGACAATTGGAAAATACACCTAATTATACCTATGTTTCACAATCTGATTGGAATGCTCTTACACAAGGTTTGACTCAATTTGATAATAGTACTCAAGTAACAGATATTGACAATGATAATATTCCTGATGCATGGACGTTGGTGCAGTCTGAATCTGATATTTTAACTTCTAATGCTAAACGAATTATTGCTATGCCACAGGTATTTGATGCAATTCAATTTAAACGGTCATCATCATCTTTTTTAAACAATGTTCCTCATTTAGCTGAGTTAACTCAAAAAGGTATATCTCATTTGGCACAAAAACCACAAGGGTTTGTGTTAGTTGTTGAGTCCGGTTCTGTTGACTACGCATCGCAACTGCAAAATAATGAAGCCATATTAGCAAATATGCAAGAATTGCATACAACTATTGATGCTATACAGAATTGGGTTAGTACAGAAAGTTCTTGGAATCAAACGCTTGTAATTATAGTTGGAACATACGAAACCGGTTTTTTGTCGGGTATGGAGTTTTCTTCTACTGCCGCTGCTCCTGATTTTTATTCTAAAACAATACATATAACTCAGGGGGCTCAGGGAACTATTCCTTTGATGAAGTGTAATAGTAATAAAGCTACAAATATGCTTACACCATTATATGCAAATGGTATTGGTAGTGAATTGTTTTCTCATTATACTGACGAGGAAGACTATGTTTACGGAAAATATATAAATAATTCCGAAATAGGTCAAATATGTATGCGATTATTGCCAACTCCTACATCTATACCCAAAACTCCCAAAAATATTATTCTTATGATAAATGATGGTGTAGGATTAAATCAAATACGTGCAGCAAATTATTATACAGGTAAAACACAACAATATGAACAATTTCCTGTTCGATTGTTTCATAGTACTTATCCATTAGTGACCGAAGAAAATATTCGTTTGGCATCGTATAATAATTCATATGAATCTACACTTGCCTGGACCGATGGAGTTTATTTAAGAAATCGTACAAATGCTACATGTTCAGGAGCTTCGGGAACCGCAATTGCTTCAGGAACAAAAACGTACTATTATGGATTAGGAGTAGATGTTCATAAAAATGCGGTAAATACAATTGCTCGTCATGCTAAATCTTTGGGTAAATCAATAGGAGTTGCTACTAATATACCTATTTCAGATGCTACTCCGGCAGTGTTTTTTGCTAATAATGTTTCAAGGAATAATGCTGCCGAAATAACAAGACAACTTATAATAGAATCAAAGGCAGATGTTATAATAGGAGGAGGGCATCCGGAATATGATAAACACGGTCAATTACTATCAAAACCAAATTATAAAGATATTGGTGGTTTAGAATTTTGGCAGGATATACGTGCCGGAGTTACAACATTTCGAACACCAAGTAATTCGGGCTGGACTCAAGTACAGGATATAGATGGAGATAATGTGCCTGATGCATGGACTTTAATTGAAGATAGCACTGATTTTGCAAAATATGCGTATGAACCAACTCCAAAACGATTGTTGGGAATTGCTAAAGTAGAAAGTTCTATGCAATTTTATAGAACCGGCACAAATTATCAAGAGGTGCATTTTGATGATTTAAATCCTCAAATGCCGGCTTTATGGCAAATAGCACGAGTTGGTTTACAAACAGTTAATAAAAATCCTAATGGTTTCTTTTTAATGATTGAAGGAGATGCCGCAGATAATGCAGGACATCAAAATTATAAAGGACGATTGATAGAAGAAATGATTTCTTTTAATACTGCTGTTGATACTGTAATTGCTTGGATTGAGCAACATGGCGGTTGGGAAGACAATTTATTAATTGTTACTGCTGATCATGAAACAGGATTGCTTGCTCATCCAGATTTTAATGTAGATTCCAATATGCTTGTACATTATGATATTATTGATAACGGCGTTGGTAATATGCCCGGTATGACATTCTATGCAACACATCATTCCAATCAACTTATTCCCTTGTATGCAAAAGGTGCCGGAGCAGAAATTTTTGAAACCTATGCTGATGAACAAGATATAGTACGTGGACCTTTCTTAAATAATTCAGAAATAGGGCAAGCTTTATTTACTTTGTGGAATGGTACTCCATGCAGTATTATAAACAATAAAGTAATGATAATTAAAGAAATTCCTACGGTTCAATTATTTCGAGGTCGCGATACTACTTTTGCTATTATCAAAGATTTTTATGAAGACATTGAAGATACTGAATTTCAATACAGCATTACTACCCGCCCGAATTGGTTGCAATATGATCTTAATACTTTTACATTTTCATGTAATCCTCCGGAATCGGGATTGTATACTGTAAAAATAAGTGTTTCTGATGGAAAAACGACAGGAGCGTCTATATCGTCAGAAACAACTTTTACTATTGTAGTAAATGAATTATCAAAACAAGAAAAATTAGATAACACGCAAGCTACTGTATTCCCAATACCGGCATCTAGGGTTTTGCATATTTCAAATATTAACAGCGGAAATATTATTGAATTATATAATGCAGCAGGAGTTTGTGTATATTCAGCAAAAGCTCAACTATCTAAACATAGCATAAATATAGATAATCTTATGCAAGGAAATTATTTGCTTACTATTACAGATAATAT
>JAJUFK010000277.1 GCA_029266015.1 Bacteroidota bacterium | reverse complement strand
TCCTACAGGTATTGTTACATGGATTATTGACAGAAATGTAAATATTACCAATGTTTGTGTATCTCGATGTACATTTTGCAATTTTCACAAGTTAATTCACCATGATGGTACGTATATTACTGAATTAGAAGAATATTCACAAAAGATAAAAGAATTAGAAGCATACGGTGGTAATCAATTGTTGATTCAAGGAGGTATGCATCCTCAATTAGGTATTGATTTTTATGTGCAATTGTTTTCAGATTTAAAACAACGTCATCCTAATATTAAATTACATGCTTTGGGACCACCCGAAATAGCATACATTGCCCAAAAAGAGCATATGACCCACAAAGAAGTGCTTGAAAAACTTATAGAATCAGGTATGGATAGTTTACCCGGTGCCGGAGCAGAAATTTTGCAAGATCATATACGAAAACAATTATCGCCGGGTAAGTGTAATACTCAAACATGGTTAGATGTAATGCATCAGGCTCATATTCTTGGTATAGTTACTTCGGCTACTATGATGTATGGACATATTGAAACTATTGCCGATAGAATGCAACATCTTGTGTTGTTGCGTGAGTTACAAAATTCTAAACCGATTCATTCCAAAGGTTTTACTGCTTTTATTCCATGGCCGTTTTATAGTAAAAATACTGTTTTGGCTCGGCAAACCAGAAAAGAATATGCAATACAACATTTAGAATATATTCGTATGATTGCCATAAGCAGAATTATGTTAACCAATATAGATAATATTCAAGCATCGTGGCTTACAGTAGGTATTCCTACTGCACAAATATGTTTGCATGCCGGGGCTCATGATTTGGGAAGTATCATGATTGAAGAAAATGTGGTTTCGCAAGCCGGAGCAATGTTTACGGCCAAGAAAGAAGAGTTGCAACAAGCAATTATTCAAGCCGGGTTTACCCCTAAATTACGAAATCAAGGGTATGATATAATTGAATAAATCTATTTACTGGATTAAGTTTATGAATTTGAAAAAAAAGTTTAATGCTTATATATATTTAAAGATTACCTTTGATTGATAAATTGCTTTGAGAATAGGAAAATATATTAATTACAAAAACTATGTCAGAAGAATTAAAACAATGTCCGCAATGTGCATCTTCCTATGCCTACATGATGAGCGAAACAGTGTATGTGTGTCCCGAATGTACACATGAATGGAATCCTGCAGAATTGCAAGAATCGCAGGGGCTACTCGTGAAAGATTCAAATGGAAATATTTTGCATGATGGCGATGCCGTGATAATAATCAAAAATTTACCGGTAAAAGGATCATCATCACCTATTAAAGCTGGTACCAAAGTTAAAAATATTAAATTGGTAGAAGGTGATCACAACATTGATTGCAAAATTGATGGATTTGGCGCTATGGCATTAAAATCTGAATTTGTTAAAAAAGCATAATACTATGAAACCCGTTAGTAAAGCATATATTCTAAGTATAGTAATTTGCATGCTTTCGATGTATGGGTATAGTCAAGCCCCAACAATAAGTAAGAAAGATGAAGTTTTTATTCGGGCAGAACAAATGCCTGAGTATGAAACCGGAAAAGAGCAATTAGGTAAAGATATAGCAGATTGTGTAGTGTATCCTAAAAAAGCTATAGAATTAGGCATATCGGGAACAGTAGTAGTAAAATGTGTATTAATACAAATGGTGAAGTTTGTAATCCTGTAGTAGTAAAACCTGTTCATGAGTTGTTAGATAAAGCAGCTATTGATGTTATCCCTTGTTTGGGATGCTTTAAACCGGGTGTACAAGGTGGTGTACCAGTATCTGTATATTTTTATATTCCTATACAATTTCAAATTCCAAAATAAAGGTAATTTAGGATAAGATATGTTATTTAACAAAAAAAGGGTATTGACAGAATCAATACCCTTTTTTGCATGTATATCTTACATTTTATTTTCGCATTGCTTTGTATGCATTTATCAATCCATTGGTAGATGCATCGTGAGAAGTTACCGGAACATCGTTTTGTAATTCAGGTAAAATTACATTTGCCAATTGTTTGCCCAATTGTACTCCCCATTGGTCGAAACTATAAATATTCCAAATAATGCCTTGTACAAATATTTTGTGTTCGTACATCGCTATAAGAGAGCCCAATGTGCGAGGGTCTATTTTTTTGAATAATAGAGAATTGGTAGGAATATTACCTTCAAATACCATATATGGTAATAATTCTGCAATTTCTGCAGCCGATTTTCCTGCGGCCTTTAATTCTGCATCAACTTGAGCTGCAGTTTTTCCCATCATAAGCGCTTCTGTTTGTGCAAAATAATTAGCAAGTAATTTTGGATGGTGGTCACTTATAGGGTTATGAGAAATAGCCGGAGCCATAAAGTCGCACGGAATCATTTTGGTACCTTGGTGAATTAACTGATAAAATGCATGTTGACCGTTAGTTCCCGGTTCGCCCCATAAAATCGGACCTGTTTGGTAGGTAACTTTTTTTCCGTTGCGGTCAATATATTTACCGTTACTTTCCATATTGCCTTGTTGGAAATATGCTGAAAATCTATGTAAATATTGGTCATATGGAAGAATTGCTTCTGTTTCGGCTTCATAGAAATTGTTGTACCATACACCTATCATGGCTAGAATTACCGGAATATTTTTTTTGAATTCGGTATTTCTAAAGTGATTGTCCATTGCGTGTGCACCTTCAAGTAATTGTTCGAATGTATCAAAACCTAATGTGCAAGCTATAGATAATCCAATAGCTGACCATAACGAGTAACGACCGCCAACCCAGTCCCAGAACTCGAACATGTTTTTAGTGTCTATTCCAAATGCAGCAACTGCTTTTGCATTGGTACTTAAAGCAACAAAATGATTTTTTACATATGCTTCGTTTTTGGCAGCAGCTAAAAACCATGCTTTTGCAGTTTCGGCATTGGTCATAGTTTCTTGCGTGGTAAATGTTTTTGAAGCTACAATAAATAAGGTAGTTTCAGGATTTACTTTTTTAAGCGTTTCTGCTATGTGTGTACCATCTACGTTTGATACAAAATGAGCATTAATATTTGGTTTTTTGTAAGGTTTCAATGCTTCGGTAACCATGAGTGGACCTAAATCGGAACCTCCAATTCCAATATTTACAATATCGGTAATTGCTTTGCCTGTATATCCTTTCCATGAACCGGAGATAAGTTGTTCCGAAAAATCTTTCATTTGAGCTAAAACAGCATTTATTCCGGGCATTACATCTACACCGTCAGAATAAATTGGGGTATTGCTTCTGTTACGCAATGCTATGTGCAATACAGAGCGGTCTTCGGTTTTATTTATTTTTTCGCCGGTAAATTCTGCCTCTATTGCTTGTTTTAGGCCACATTCTTCTGCCAATTTAATTAATAGAGAGAATGAAGTTTCATC
>JAJUFK010000057.1 GCA_029266015.1 Bacteroidota bacterium | reverse complement strand
CGTTACAAGCTTATAATTTTATAATATGACATTAAAAAATTTAATTGCATCAATTCTACTACTATACTCTATTATTGCATATTCTCAATCAACACAACAATCATTTGTTTTACCGGTAGATATTCCAGTATCATTATCAGCAAATTTTGGCGAATTACGTCCCAATCATTTTCATGGAGGATTAGACTTTAAAACTCTTTCGGTTGTTGGTAAAAATATGATTTCAATAGATACCGGATACGTTTCTCGTATACAAGTACGCCCTTCCGGATATGGATTAGCATTATATATTACTCATCCTAATGGATATACAAGTGTATATGGGCACTTATTATCATTTAATGCTAAAATAGATGCATATGTAAAACAATACCAAATTGCAAATCAAAAAAATATAGTTGATATACAATTACAACCTCATGAATTACCTGTTGCACGAGGTGAAGTTATTGCATTTTCAGGTAACAGCGGTAGTTCACAAGGTCCTCATCTGCACTTTGAAATTCGCGATAGTAAAACACAAAACACTCTCAATCCATTTTTGTTTTATCCTCAAATAATTGATAAATCTCGTCCAAAAATTACAGCAATTGGTGTGTATGCTATGGATTCAATGAGTTTTATTGAAAACTCAAGAGATAAAAAATTTTATACCGTTCAATCAACTCCAACCAGCAGTATGCATAATATTGCAAATCCAATACAAGTATGGGGAAATATTGGTTTTTCAGTCCAAGGTAACGACTTTATGCAAAATTCTGGTCATGTATATGGATATTATTCGGTAAAATTACTTTGTAATGATACTTTATTATATGCTAGACAAATTGATGAAATTTCATTTGAAACCACAGCTGACATAAATAGTTTTATTGATTATACAGAATATAATAAAAGCAAACGATATTTTGAAAAAGCTTTTGTAGAAACTAACAATTCACTTCAAATATATACACATTTAAAAAATAAAGGTATATATACAGCAAAAACTATTGATACTGTAACATGTGAATTTATTGTTGGTGATTTTCATTCTAACGTAGCTGCTGTTTCATTTCAATTAATACAAAAGCCCATTGCCGATAGTATATTACAAAAAATGAAACCTTACCCTAAGAAATATCCATGCAATCAAGATTTTTTCCTATCATTACCTGGTTTTACATTTAGTGCCGACAACAGGACTTTTTATACTGATTTTACTTTTTTTACAAGTATTGATACAGTAAATCCTAAAAAACGATATCTATCAAAACGATATACCATAAAGTCAGATCAATTAATATTTAAAAAATCTGCGACAATTTCCATACACACCTCAGTGCCTAAAGAATTACAATCAAAAGCACTTATAGAACACAGTAATTCTGCAGGTGCCAAAAGCCCTATATTTGTAAAATTTGATGAACAAGGTGTTGCCACAGGCAGCACTAAACGTCCGGGCACATTTGGTGTTGTTCTCGATACTGTAGCTCCATTTATAAAACCAAATTTTGCAAATAATGCCAATTTACAATCAAATTCTTTCATATCATTTAAAATGAGCGATAATTTTTCGGGAATCAAAGATTACAATGCTTTTATAGACAACAATTGGGTAATTCTTGATTATGACGCTAAATCAGCAACAGTATATCTTCGGTTTGGAGATGCATCAATAGAAACAGGAAAAAAACATACTTTACGTATTGAAGTAAGTGATATGATGAATAATAATATTATAAAAGAATATTCATTTTTTAAATAAGTTTATTATGGAAGACAAAGTATTAGAAACAATGAAGAAAGCAGGAAAACCTCTTAAAGCCGGCGAAATTGCTGAATTATCGGGGTTAGACAAAAAAGATGTAGAAAAAGCAATGAAAGCATTACAAAAAAAAGATGCTATTTTTTCTCCTATCCGTTGCCAATGGCAAGCAAAATAACTTTAAAAAACTATGTACCATAGCTTTTATGCTATGGTACCAAACTGTAAAATATGAATAAAAAAGCTACCATTATTGGAGCAACAGGATTAATAGGTAATGAACTGTTAGAATTACTTATTTCAGATACTTTTTTTAGTCCTATTACAATTATCAGTCGCAGACCAATTAATTGTAATCACCCTAAAGTTACAATTAAAGTAATACAATTTGATGATAATAATGCATTTGAAAATGCATTACAGGATTCACATTCTGTTTTTTGCTGTGTTGGTACTACACAAAAAAAAGTAAAAGGTAACAAAGATAATTACAGAAAAGTTGACTTTGACATACCTGTACGAGCTGCATTCTTTGCTGAAAAACAAAAATGCAAACACTTTTCATTTATTTCAAGTATTGGAGCAAATAGTTTAAGCTCTAATTTTTATTTACACCTCAAAGGTGAGACAGAAAATTCTGTCACAAAATATTCAATACCTTCTATTGCTATTTATAGACCATCTATGTTACTTGGAAAAAGAAAAGAATTACGACCTGCCGAAGAAATTGCTAAATTCATTTCATGCATATTTTCCATTGTAATTCCTACATCGTATAAACCAATTCATGCTAAGACCATTGCAAAAGCTATGATAAATAATGCAAAACTATCCAAACAAGGTATTTCATATTATACATATGCTCAAATTACTAAAAGCATATGAATTATTTTAATTACTCATAAGGAAACGATATTAAAAAAAAACGTATCTTTGCGACAGAAAATTTAAAATAAAATAAACAGTGAAAAAAATATTAATTATATTATTGATTTTTAATTCATTACATACATATTCACAAAAATTTACAATTAGTGGATATGTAAAAGATGCATCAACAGGTGAAGTTTTAATAGGAGCATCAGTATATGTTTTAGGAACAACAACAGGGGCATTCACAAATTATTATGGTTTTTATTCTATTACTCTTGAAAAAGGAAATTACAATATAGAATATTCATATTTAGGCTACAATACAAAAACAATTCTTATTCAACTTTCAGCAAATAAAACACACAATGTAGAATTAAGTGCAAGTGTTGAAAAACTTGAAACTGTTGTTGTAAGTGCAGAAGCTCGCGACAAAAACGTAACATCGGTAGAAATGGGAACACAATCTTTACAAATGGCCGAAATCAAAAATATTCCTGTTTTATTTGGTGAAAATGATATTTTGAAAACAATACAATTAATGCCCGGTGTTAAAGGTGCCGGCGAAGGAAACAGCGGTTTTTTTGTACGAGGTGGAGGTGCCGATCAAAATTTAGTATTACTTGATGAAGCTCCTGTTTATAATGCTTCTCACATGCTAGGTTTTTTCTCTGTTTTTAATGGTGATGCTATTCGCGATGTAAAGCTTTACAAAGGAGCAATGCCTGCAGAATATGGAGGCAGATTATCATCGGTTCTTGATATTAAAATGAAAGAAGGTAATCTTAAATCGTACCACGCTACGGGTGGTGTTGGGACTATCTCATCTCGTTTAGCTGTTGAAGGGCCTATAAAAAAGGATACCAGTTCTTTTATTATTGCAGCCAGACGCACATATGCCGATATGTTTTTACTATTTGCAAAAGACACTAATTTACGAAAAACTAAACTCTATTTTTATGATCTTAATTTAAAAACAAATTATACTATAAATGAAAATAACAGAGTATTTCTTTCGGGTTATTTTGGACGCGATGTGTTTAAATTTCAAGATATGTTTGGTACCGATTGGGGAAATGCAACAGGAACATTGCGATGGGTACATTTATTTAATCCAAAACTATTTTTAAATTCTACTATTGTTTATAGTAGTTTTGATAACGTTATAACTGTAAATAACGGTATGTATGACATAGATTTAAAAATGGGAATTAATGACGTAAACCTTAAAGAAGATTTTCAATGGTATGCAAATACCAAAAACACAGTTAAATTTGGATTTGAATCTATATATCATACATTTAATCCGGGAGAATTAACAACAGATATGGAAGGTGTAAACATTTCTATTGATAATAAATATGCTTTAGAAACAGGATTATATATTAGTAATGAACAAACTATCAATGATTATATTAAAATTAAATATGGACTTAGATTCTCAACGTTCAATGTTATGGGACCGGGTACTACATACACATATAATGATAATCATGAAATTACTGATAGTTCAATATATTCAGGAAAAACAATTATTAAATCATATCCTGGATTAGAACCACGATTTGCAGGTACATTCAGAATAAATGCCGAAAGTTCGATAAAAGCCTCATATACACGCAATAACCAATATGTTCATTTAATCCAAAGTTCTACTGTTAGTTTACCCTTAGATTATTGGATTCCGAGTACAGAACTTACTCCTCCGCAAGTTTGTAGTCAATATTCATTAGGATATTTCAGAAATTTTAGAGAAAACATGTATGAAAGTTCTTTTGAAGTATATTATAAAAACTTACAAAGCCAAATTGATTATGAAAACGGTACAAATGTATTTTTAAATCCAAATGTTGAAAGTTACTTAATTTTTGGTAATGGACGTTCATACGGAGCAGAATTTTTAGTTAAAAAAAATTCGGGAACACTAACCGGTTGGATAGGATATACAATTTCTAAAACCGAAAAAAAATTCAATGAACTGAATAAAGGTAAATGGTTCCCAACAAGATACGATAGGACTCACGATATTTCTATTGTTGCTATGTATGATTTCAACAAACGATTACAAGCATCTGCAACTTGGGTGTTTTCAACCGGTGATGCAATTACTTTTCCTAGCGGAAAATACAAAATTGAAGAATTTACCGTAAATCACTATACCGAAAGAAATGGATATAGAATGCCTAACTACCATAGAGCAGATATTGGAATTACCTACACTGTTAAGAAAAATGAACGATATAATTCAAATATTAATTTTTCTGTTTATAATGTTTACAATAGAAAAAATGCATATATGATACTATTTGAGCCAAAAGATGAAAAAAAACCGGAAGAATTACAAGCTGTTAAAGTTACCTTATTCCCTATTCTACCATCTATAACTTGGAATTTTACTTTTTAGATATTAAACTCTATGAAACCATTCAATATTTATAAAATTACCATATTATTGTTGACAAGCATACCTTTTTTGCTTACAAATTGTGAAGAAGTAATAGATGATTTTGAACTTAAGAAAACAAAATCAGAATTAGTAATTGATGCACAATGTAGTTCATTCACCGATAGTGCTATAGTAAAAATAACAAGAACCGGTGATTATATGAACCCTATTGAATATCCTGCAGTTTCAGGTGCAATTGTAACTTTACTATTTAATGATACAACAATGTTATTAACCGAAAAATCGCCGGGTCTTTATATTGCAACTTATTCATTTCCTGAAAATACTATGTATACTATACATGTACAATATGACTCCAAAGAATATACAGCACAATCATATATGCCCGGAAAAGTTCCTCTCACTAAATTATCTTATAGAGTGTCTGAATATTCTAAATACCTTCAAACATATCCGGGAGAATTGTTTTATGTTACAAAAATGGAATTTCTTGATCCTCAAAATCAAACAAATTATTATAGAATTAAAATTACTAAAAATGACACTCTCTTTAAATCTGCAAATGATTTAATGATAACAGATGATATATATTTTACGGCAGATACTATTCAATATGAACCTTTTTATTTCTTTAAAAAAAATGATAAAGTATTATTTGAATTTACGTCTATTGACAAAGCTAACTATTTATATTACACAACATTAATACAAGCCATGACATCTACTAGCAATTTCTCTGTGCCAGATAACCCTACTTCAAATTTTTCAGGCAATGTTTTAGGTAGATTTTTGGCATATTCATCAGATACTCTAAGTATTATTATCAAATAACTAATATGACACATATAAAATACATATTGGTTATTGTATTTTTTTTCTTCACATTACAATATACTTGTAAAGCACAAGTATTCAATGATTGTATTATAGATCCCAATGTAAAAACAGTACAACTATATACAAATACTAATCAATTATCTCCCCCTGTAATTATTCTCAATTCAACAGATTTTCTTACCATAGAATTTGATATTTTGTATAATTCTATTATCGATTTACAATATACAATATTTTTATGCGATAAAAACTGGTATAAATCAGAATTGTTACCCAATGAATATATTCAAACAATTGGATTATTAGAATTTGAGAGTGGAGAACATTCAATTAATACATCAATACCATATATTCATTATAAAACTAGTTTTCCAAATAATTCCATTCAATTTCTATTGTCAGGTAATTATATAATTCAAGTATTTGATGAACATACAAAACAAATACTATTACAAAAACGCTTTCAAGTTGTAGAACCTTTGGTATCAATACAAGCATTACAACGACGCCCCAATACTGTTGACTTGATGGATACACATCAAGCTGTTGATATAAATATTTCATGGGAAAATATACCTATTGTAAATCAAATTAATCAGCTACAAGTATTAGTGCAACAAAACAATAGATGGGATAACTGCAAATGGTATACAAAACCAACTCATATATATATGCAATCTATTAAATTTACAACAGAACCATACAATTGTTTTTATGGAAATGCAGAATTTAGACAATTTAATTTTAAAAATATGCGATTTGCAGGACAATATATTCGACGCATTGATTGGGAAAACGGAATATATAAAATATATCTTGAACCAAATGAATTTCAAGCATTTAAACCTTATGCGAATACAAAAGATTTAAATGGAAAATTCTTACCTTCGCATGAAATTTCAGCTACAGATGCATCTACTGTTGCAGACTATGCTTATGTACATTTTACTATTCAATATACAAAGCAAATATATGATACGCTTGATATATATGTAGTTGGAGGTTTTAACAGTTGGTCTATTACTGATGAAAACAAAATGATATATAATAATCAAACAAATATGTATGAAGCAGCTATTTTATTAAAACAAGGATACTATGATTACTCGTTAGCGTTTGTTTCGCATGATAAAAAACATATATTTACACACGAAATTGAAGGTAGTTATAATAAAACTGAAAACAGATATGATATTTTTGTTTATTACTACGATATTTCTAAAGGATATGACAGAATAATAGGTTATCAAACAATAGAACAAACAAAATAAAAACAATGATAATTCAATCAGCAACATTTGTTACAAGCAGTACTAAAATAGAACAATGCCCTAACAAACAATTACCGGAGTTTGCATTTATTGGCAGATCAAATGTTGGTAAATCTTCATTGATAAATATGCTAACCAACAATCATAAGCTGGCTAAAACATCAGGTACACCGGGCAAAACACAAACTATCAATCATTTTTTAATCAATAATTCATGGTACTTAGTAGATTTACCCGGATATGGTTTTGCAAAAGTAAGTAAACAAAATCGAGGAGAATTTGCAAAAATTATACAAGACTATGTACTTAACAGGCAAGAATTAGTATGTTTATTTGTACTTATTGATAGTAGACTCGAACCACAAACAATAGATTTAGAATTCTTAAAACTTCTTGGAAAGAATAGCATTCCGTTTAGTATTATTTTTACAAAAACCGACAAATTAAAACCGGGAGCTATTGAGCGAAATATTGAAACCTATAAAAAAACATTACTTATAGAATGGGAAGAATTGCCTCCTATTTTTCAATCATCATCTTCACGCAAACATGGAAAAGAAGAAATATTACAATTTCTCGAAAATTTACTGTAATTTTTAAAAATCACATAATATATTCTGTAATTTTGCTTAGATTTTAATATAACTTACATGCATCTAGGTAATTTATGTAAGATTCTAATACGAATTGTAGGAATTTTAAGTGTTGGTATAAGTATTAGTTTACTATTAGCTCTCTATTATAATGAGCCTATTATTCCATTTATTAACACAATAGTAATTTGTTGTATAATTTCTATACTATGTGGTTCTGCAATTTACTATTCAAAACCCAAAGAAGTAACAAAAAAAGAATCGTTTTTTATAGTTACCTTTTCATGGTTTTTTATAGCAGGAATTGGTTCTTTACCGTATATATTTTCACATTATTTTAGCATAGTTGATGCCTTTTTTGAATCTACATCAGGATTTAGTACCACAGGTTCATCAATATTATCAGACATTGAAGCATTACCAAAATCAATTCTATTTTGGAGAAGTTTAACACATTGGATTGGAGGAATTGGAATTATAGTAATAGTAATTATAATTATGCCATCATTAAAAATTGGCGGAAATAATCTATTCTCTGTGGAATCATCTGTTGGAGAAAAAATATTACCCAAAATAACATCTGTTGGAAAAAGATTGCTGCTTATTTATCTTAGTCTTACAACTTTAGAAATTATATTTTTATTATTGGGTGATATGACATTATTTGATAGTATTTGTCATGCATTTGGTACAGTTGCAACAGGTGGCTTTTCAACAAAAAACACAAGTATAGCAGATTATTCACCGTATATACAATATGTTATTGCAATTTTCATGTTTTTGGCAGGAATAAATTTTATATTGTATTATTATTTAGTAAAAAATAGATTTGACAAAATAAAACATAATAATGAATTGTGGTTCTATATTAAAGTTGTAATCAGTACAACTATATTAGTAACTGTACTATTATATTCACAAACCTCTCGCCCACTTGAACAATCATTTAGAGATTCATTTTTTCAAGTAGTTTCAATTATTACATGTACCGGAGTTGCTTCAAGTGATTATTTATTATGGCCCCAAGCAGGAAGTATAATTATGTTTTTGTTATTATTTGCTGGCGGCTGTACAGGTTCTACCGCCGGTGGTATTAAAATGGCTCGACACGCACTCGTATTCAAAAATTTACGAAATATTTTTACAAAAAATTTACATCCACAAGTTATTACACCGGTACGTTTTAACAATACTATAATGAATGAAAAACAGAATGTAGCAGTATTAACATTTATAGTATGGTATTTTATTGCATTTACTGTAGGTACTGTACTGTTAATTTTTCTAAACGTTGACGGAGCAACTGCAGCAAGTGCCATAGCTACTGCCATGGGAGGTGTTGGACCCGGTATAGGAACAATAGGTCCGGTTTCAAACTTTTCGCATTTATCAAATATCGTAAAAATAATTATATCACTATTTATGATATTAGGACGATTAGAGCTATATTCATTTTTAGTTCTTTTAACACCTGCTTTTTGGAAATCAAAATAACATAAAAATTACGCTAATCGTTTTAAATATTCCTGTATTGTTTTTTCTAATCCTAAATACAATGCATCACACACCAATGCATGACCTATAGATACTTCATGCAATACAGGTAAAGACTCTTTGAAATATTGTAAATTATCTAAATTCAAATCATGACCTGCATTTACTTCTAAACCACACGAATGAGCATATTGAGAACACTTCACATATGGCTCTACAGCTTTATTTTTATTGTGCAAAAATCTTGCAGCATAAGGTTCTGTATATAATTCTATTCTATTGGTACCAATTTTAGCGGCATATTCTATAAAAATTTCTTCAGGATTTACAAATATTGAAACTCGTATTCCATGTGACTGTAACTGTTTTGTAATATCAGTAAGGAAGGCATAGTGTAATTTTGTATCCCAACCGGTATTTGATGTTAAAGCGTCAGGAGCATCAGGAACCAACGTAACTTGAGTAGGTTTAGCATTACATACTACATCAATAAATTTTGAATCAGGATAGCCTTCAATATTTAATTCGGTAGTAAGTATTTGTTTCAAATCAAACACATCTTGATATTTTGTATGACGTTGATCGGGACGAGGGTGGATTGTAATTCCATGAGCTCCAAATTGTTCACAATCTTGAGCAACCTTAAGTATATTTGGATTATTTGCTCCACGAGAATTTCTAATTAAGGCAATTTTATTTATATTTACACTTAAAACTGTCATATTAATTGTTTTTATAAATTTAGCGTGTAAATTTACAATTTAAAATTAATTATTATACTACATGATTGCACTTTCACTTATATCTGAGAATTATGTTCCTCTGAAAGATACCGATTCAGAAAAAATTGCATATGATAGTATGTTTAACACTCGCTTATTTCATCTACCGGTAATAGATGAAAACAATATGTTTTTAGGAATGCTTTGTGAAGAAGATATATCGAATAAACCTTCTAACTCATTATTATTAAAAGACATACAATCTAAATTAATTCAGACAAAAGTATATGCACATCAACATATATATGATATTATAGAAAAAACTTTTAATCAAGAATTATCTTGTATAGCAGTAGTTGATGATAATAATACATATCTGGGGTTAATTCCCTGTTCTACCCTAACCAAATATTTCGCAAATATTACATCATTACAACAACCGGGGGCTATTATAGTGTTAGAAATGCATACAAAAGACTATACGTTACAAAAAATAACACAAATAATTGAAGAAAATAGTGCAAAAATCATAAGTTTATATACCACCATTATTCCCGATTCTACTAAAATTGAGCTTACAATAAAATTAAACACACATGATATAGGTGAAATAATTGCAGAACTTAATCGCTTTGATTATACTATAAAAACATACTTTGAAGGATATAGCAAATTGCATGAGTTATACAAAAACAGAATTGATAATCTTACTCACTATTTAAACATATAATAATGAATACTGTTGCATTATATGGAGCTTCAATATCAGAAGAAATTTACACAGCTGTTTACAATATAATTCAAAAACTACAGCAATCTAAATATTCTATTTATATGTATGAAGAGTTTTACGTAAAACTCTCAAAACATTATTCATTGCCTAATATTACACCCTTTTCGGATTTCAATACAATTCAATCAGATGTAATTTTAAGTTTAGGTGGTGATGGAACGTTTCTTAAATGTGCACATGCTTCTTATACGTCACACATTCCTATTCTTGGAATCAATTTAGGTAAACTTGGTTTTTTAGCTGAAGTAATGCCTCGCCAATTAGAAGAATGCTTACATCATATGCAAGAAAATAAATATTCAGTATGTTCACGGAGTATATTAGAATTTGAAGATTCTTCCAAACAACTATATGGTATAGGATTAAATGAAATAACCATACAGCGAAGCAATCATTTAAAATTATTAAAAATTTCAATTTCAATTAATAATGATTTCTTATGTTCTTTTTGGGCAGATGGCGTAATTGTAAGTACCCCAACAGGCTCTACAGGATACTCTTTGAGTTTAGGTGGTCCCATTATAACCCCCAACAGTAAAACACTGGTTATAACCCCCATAGCCCCTCATACACTAAATGTTAGACCAATAATAATACCCGACTCAAGTACCATAACAATAAAAGCTGAAGGGGAATATACAAATTACTTAATTTCGAATGATTTTATGAGTTCTGTACTAAATGAAAGCCCAACTATAACAATACACAAATCT
>JAJUFK010000417.1 GCA_029266015.1 Bacteroidota bacterium | reverse complement strand
TTAAGTATAAGTGCAATATTTGAATGTGAACGTATTTCAAGATTTTCTTCCGTATTGTCAAGTTTTAATGCTTCTTGTTGTTTTTTTTCTGCTTCTTTACGTTTTGCAAAAATTTGTGTTTTAAGCAAAACAAACATTGAAAGAGCAAATAATCCTATAACGGCATATATTTCACCTATATATAATATATACACTATTATAGCACAAATAGTAAATGCAATAAAAGCAGTTAAGAACCAACCTGCAATTACAGTGAAAACACCTGTTATTCTATAAACGGCAGATTCGCGCCCCCATGCACCGTCAGCCAATGATGATCCCATAGCAACCATAAATGTAACATACGTAGTAGAAAGAGGGAGTTTAAGAGAAGTTCCTAATGTGATAAGCATACTGGAAACAATAAGATTTATTGATGCTCTTAGTAAATCAAATGATGCGTCTTTTCGTCGAACTTTTGGCTGTTCAAATCGTTTTTGAACAAATTTCTTAATAAATTTAGGTATAAACTTACCAATATTTTCAGAAATTCGAATACTGTGTCTTACAATTAAACGTGCAAATACTGAAGATCCAAATTGTTCTTCACCACTTGATTGATTACTTAAACTTAAGGTAGTTTGGGTAACCATTCGTGCTTTTTTTGAAAGCCATAATGTTAGAACCATTACCATTCCGGCTATTAATAAAAAAAGTGTAGGTGTAGTAATTTTACCCTGAAGCGCCCCCATTGTAATTAAGTCGTTTACTCCGCCATTTTTCATGAATATATCGTATGAAACAAATCCGGCTAAAGGAGCTCCTATAAAGTTTACTAAATCATTACCGGCAAAAGCAAGAGCCAACGCAAAGGTTCCTGCAAGTACCACTACTTTAAGTACATTTATTTTAAATAGCCATTTTAAAATTTGTATTATAATTGTCCAAAATCCAAAACTATACAGAAGCATAGTGCCTGTATGTGATTGTATATATTTATATAATTCAGGAGTCATAAATACAGCATGTTTAGCTCCTTTGATTACAATAAAATAGGTAATTGCCGTAATTGCAATACCTCCAAAAATAGCTCCATAAGTATCCATCTTTTGTTCATAATTGAATGAGAACAATAACCGTGTAATCCATTGAATTAAAGAACCAAATACAAATGCAATTACTACAGCTGTAAATATTCCTGTTACTATTTTTATAGCTGTTGTTGTATTTATATATGTAAGTACATCAGAAACAGGAAGCCCCGAATTGTTTAGATTTATAATTGCCATCATTACACCACC
>JAJUFK010000054.1 GCA_029266015.1 Bacteroidota bacterium | reverse complement strand
GAATTGTTCAAGTGTATGATGTAGCATCAGTTTCAAAATTAGATCAAAATAAGTATGATCAATTCACGTTTGAAAACGATACTGTAATCATAAATTACATGTTTTGGGCTAGTCGAGGTAAGATGCAAGTGAAAATTGAAAACAAACTTTCTGTACCTATTTATATTAACTGGTCACAATCAACATATACTATTGAAGGTGTTGAAATTCCTATGTCACCATATGTTGAAAAATTAAATGATAAAGAATTTAAAATATATGAAAAATATAAGGCTATGGATCCTACACTCACCGATATGGATTATGAGTGGAAAAAACAAACACATACAGGTCAACAAAAGAAAGAAAAAGATCAAATAATAGAAATTTTATCAAAAAGTACGTATACAAAAGGAAATTATTATTTAGCTCCTGCCGGAGGATTGATTCTTGATACTAATGCTACTTGTATTGTGGATAAACATAGTACAATAAAAAATCAAAAAGCATTTATATATGTAAAAGAATATAATCAAAGTGATTCGCCAATTAAATTTTCATGTAAATTAATTGTGTCAACAGACAAATCTTTTACGTCTAAATATTCAACATACGTTCAACAATTTTATGTTTCAAAAATTAGTGAAATGGATGCAAAACATTTCAGAGGTAAAAAAGTAAGTCAAACTCCAGAAGGGTATATAATTTACAAATTTCCGGAACGTAAAAGTTCACGTTTTTATGTAGAAATTGATAGACGTAATTCTGTAGATTTTAATAAGGGAGTTCGCAGAACAAGATAATTAACAACATATTGTTAGTAAAAAAAGCCGATTTATATCGGCTTTTTTTTTTGAAATTGTTTTTCATATTATCTTAAAATGTATCTTTGCAACTTCAACCAAAAAAATTAAAAAGGAATGGGATTAAAAATTTTAGTTTTAGCTAAACAAGTACCCGATACACGAAATGTAGGACAAGACGCTATGAAGTCTGACGGTACTGTGAACAGAGCTGCATTGCCAGCTATCTTTAATCCGGAGGATTTGAATGCTTTGGAACAAGCATTACAATTAAAAGATAAATTCCCCGGTACAACAGTAGAAATTATAACAATGGGACCAACCCGTGCAGCCGAAATTATTCGAGAGGCTATGTATAGAGGTGCTGATGGCGGATATTTAATTACTGACCGTGCTTTTGCCGGTTCAGATACATTGGCAACATCATATACTATAAGTTTGGCTGTAAAAAAAATAAAAGAATTTGATTTGATCTTGGCCGGTCGTCAAGCAATTGATGGTGATACAGCTCAAGTTGGTCCTCAAGTAGCCGAAAAGGTTGGTATTCCACAAATTACCTATGCAGAAGAAATTAAAGGAATTGAAAATAATGTAATTACGGTAAAACGTCGTTTAGAACGAGGTATTGAAGTTGTTAAATGTCCACTTCCTGTATTGGTAACTGTTCATAGTTCTGCTACTGAATGTCGTTCACGCAATACTAAATTAACTATGAAATACAAACGTGCTAAAACACTTACTGAATTGCAAGAAGCAGGAATGGATTACGAAGGATTCTATAAAACTCGACCATATTTAACAATTAAAGAATGGACAGCAGACGATTTAAATCCAGATCCAAATTGTTTAGGTTTAACAGGTTCTCCTACAAAAGTAAAAAATATTGAAAATGTGGTGTTAACAGCAAAAGAAACAGTTCGGTTAACAGCAGATGATAAAGATATTGATTTCTTAATGAGAGAATTAATTGCAAATCATACCATAGGATAATTAGTATTTACCATTTAAACATAGAAACGTCGTGAATAACGTATTTGTATATATAGAAATAGAAGAAGGTGCTATAGCCGATGTAAGTTTAGAATTACTTACAAAAGGAAAAAAATTGGCACAACAACTTGGCAAAAAGCTTGAAGCAATTGCTATTGGTTATAAATTAGACGGAATTGAAAAACAATTGTTTCCGTATGGTGTTGATGTAGTACATGTTGCTGATGATAAACGATTGGCTCCGTATACTACTTTGCCTCATAATAAAATAGTGTGTGAAATTTTTAAAAATGAAAAACCTGAAATAGCATTGTTTGGTGCTACTTCGGTAGGTCGCGACTTAGCTCCTCGAATTTGTTCTACAACCGGTAGTGGTTTAACTGCAGATTGTACTAGTTTGGAGATAGGAGACCATACTGATCCTAAAACTAAAACTGAATATAAAAATTTGTTGTATCAAATTCGTCCTGCTTTTGGAGGTAATATAATTGCTACCATTATCAATCCCGAAACTCGTCCGCAAATTGCAACCGTTCGTGAAGGTGTAATGAAACAAGAAATTTTTGATGCAAAATATACCGGAGTAGTTAAACCAATTGATGTTAAAAATTTACTTAGTAAAGAAGATTTTGTTGTTCAAGTAATTGAACGTGAAATTGAAAAAAGTAAGTTAAATCTTAAAGCTGCTCCAATTATTGTTGCAGGTGGTTATGGTGTAGGTTCTAAAGAAAATTTTAAATTGTTACATGATTTGGCAGAAGTGCTTGGTGGCGAAGTTGCAGCTTCACGTGCTGCTGTAGACTCAGGTTTTGCTGAACATGAACGTCAAGTTGGACAAACAGGTGTAACTGTAAGACCAAAATTATATATTGCTTGTGGTATTTCGGGTGCAGTACAACATACTGCTGGTATGGCTGAATCGGCACTTGTAATTTCTATTAACAACGACCCCAATGCTCCTATCAATACTATTGCAGATTATACTATTATAGGTGATTTGAATGAAGTGTTGCCCAAAATGATAAAATACTATAAGCAAAATACGAAATAACCTTAGAAATATACGATTATGGCTAATTTTTATACAGATAATAAAGCATTAAAATTTCATTTAGGTCATCCTTTAATGAAAAAGATTGTAAAGTTAAAAGAAGATAACTTTGCAGATAAAGATAAATATGATTATGCTCCTCAGGATTTTGAAGATGCTATAGACAGTTACGAAAAGGTTGTTGAAATAGTAGGGGATTTAAGTGCAAACATTCTTGCTCCACTAGCAGAATCAGTTGACCACGAAGGTCCTAAAATTGTAAACAACGAAGTAGTGTATGCTAAAGGAACACAAATTGGTTTAGAAGCATTTCGTAAAGCAGAATTAATGGGTATGTCATTGCCTCGTGAATATGGAGGTTTAAATATGTCAACTGTACCATACATTATGGCAGGTGAAATTGTTGCTCGTGCAGATGCTGCGTTTTGTAATATATTTGGATTACAAGACTGTGCCGAAACGGTTTTAGAATTTGGTGACGAAGCTCTTAAAAAGAAATATTTAACACGTGTATGTGCAGGTGAAACTTGTGCTATGGATTTAACTGAGCCTGATGCAGGTTCTGATTTAGGTGCCGTACAATTAAAAGCAACCTATGATGCAGAGAAAAAACAATGGTTCTTGAATGGTGTAAAACGTTTTATTACAAATGGTGATGCCGATGTAAATTTTGTATTAGCACGTACCGAAGATGGAACAACTGATGCTCGTGGTTTATCATTGTTGATGTATGATAGAAATGATAAAGCCGTAATTGTTCGTCGTTTAGAAAATAAATTGGGTATCAAAGGTTCTCCAACATGTGAGTTAGTATTCAAAAATGCACCTGCAGAATTGTGTGGCGATCGTAAAATGGGACTTATTAAATATATAATGTTTCTTATGAATGGTGCTCGATTAGGTATTGGAGCTCAATCTGTTGGTTTATGTGAGGCTGCGTATCGTGAGGCATTGGCATATGCTTATGAACGTGAACAGTTTGGAAAACCAATTATTCAATTCCCTGCAGTGTATGAAATGATTACGAATATGAAAGTTCGTACACAAGCAGTTCGTTCATTATTATATGAAACATCTCGATTTGTTGATATTTATAAAGCCTATGATTTAATTGCTAAAAAACGTGAGTTAACTGCCGAAGAAAAAGCTGAAGCTCGTGTATATAGTAAACTTGCTGATATGTATACGCCGCTTACCAAATTGTTTTCGAGTGAATATGCTAATTCTATAGCGTATGATTCGTTACAAGTTCATGGTGGCTCAGGATTTATGAAAGATTATCCAATTGAACGTATTTATCGTGATGCTCGTATTACTTCTATATATGAAGGTACTACACAATTGCAAGTTGTAGCTGCTATTCGCGGTGTGGCAACAGGTGGTTTGTTAACTCAAATTAAAGCATACGAGGCAGAACAAGTAGAACCAAAATTTGATTATTTACGTTCAATTTTAGCAGAGTTAACCGATGAATATGCTCATTGTGTGGAATTAGTAAAAGGAACAAAAAATACTGAATATCTTGATTTCCATGCACGTAGATTGGTTGAAATGGCTGGTAATATAGTTATGGGACATTTATTAATTTTAGACGCAAACCGCGATGAAGAATATTATGATTCAGCTGAAGTGTTTATAAAATTAATTTATGCTGAAAACAAACAAAAATCTATGTATATTGAAAAATCAGATGTTAAAGATTTAAGTTTATACAAAATTTAATTAATGTGTGAATACATTGAAATAAAATAAAAAAAGCCTCGAACATCTCGAGGCTTTTTTTTGTCAATATTTCGTGTATATATTTTATATATTTATATATGTAAGGTTCATACAAAAGGGTATATTTGGATATTGAATTTATTGTAATTATAACATGAATCATTATATTGTTGCGGGTGTTATTTTCTTGTATTTTACTTTGTTGGTTGTAATTTCCAAAATTACATCAAAAACCGCAAATAATGATAGTTTTTACACAGGAAATAGAAATAATGCTTGGTATATTGTAGCTTTTGGTATGATAGGTTCAAGTATATCGGGAGTTACATTTATTTCGGTACCCGGTTGGGTTGGTAATAGTAATTTTTATTATTATCAAATGATAATAGGAAATGTAATAGGGTATTTTATTGTTGCATCTTTATTGTTACCATTATATTATAAATTACAACTCACATCTATATATACTTATTTGGAACAAAGATTTGGTTTGTATTCGTATAAAACCGGAGCTTCTTTTTTTATTCTTTCTCGAACTATAGGGTCTGCATTTCGTTTATTTATTGTTGCACGTGTTTTACAAATAGCATTTTTTAATCATTTTAATATACCTTTTTCGGTTACAGTTATTATAACTATAGCCTTGATATGGTTGTATACGTATAAAGGTGGTATAAAAACAATAGTCTGGACAGATACATTACAAACATTTTTTTTATTGGCAGCTGTTATTATTACAATAATAATAATAAGTAAATCAATTGATTGGGGAAATTCAAACATGATACAAACTATTATTCAAAGTGATTATTCAACAATGTTTAATTGGTATTGGCATTCAAAATATAATTTTTTTAAATATGTATTGTCCGGTATGTTTATAACAATTGTAATGACCGGGTTAGATCAAGATATGATGCAGAAAAATTTATCATGTCGGTCAATTGGTGATGCAAAAAAGAATATGTATTGGTATAGCACCTCATTTTTATTTATTAATCTTTTGTTTTTAGGGTTAGGAGCATTGTTATATATGTATGTTCAGCAAGTTGGAATACAAAATTTTTCTGACACGTCAACTTTTCATTTTGATGCTTCAAAAGGTATGTTTATGAAAACAGATGATTTGTATCCTATGCTTGCAACATCAGTTTTTGGAATAGCTGTTGGTATAGTTTTTTTGGTAGGAATTATAGCAGCGGCATTTTCAAGTGCAGATTCTGCTCTTACAGCACTAACAACTTCGTTTACTATTGATATTTTAGGAATACATAATAAAACAGAAGAAGAAATAAAAAAACAACGAATAATAACTCATATTGGTTTTTCGGTATTGTTAGCTCTAATTATTGTTGCATTTCATATCATAAATAATGATACTGTTATACATGCAATTTTTACTGTTGCCGGTTATACATATGGGCCTATTTTAGGTATGTATGCATTTGGATTATTTACAAAACGTTCTATTAGAGATAAAGCTATGCCTTATATAGCTGTTGCGTCGCCTTTGATTTGTTATGGAATAGCATTGTTGGTAGATTATATGTATTCATATACAGTAGGGTATGAAATTTTAATACTCAATGGAGCAATAACTTTTGCAGGTATGTATATATTTGCACAAAAAAATAAAAAACAATGATTACAAAAGGAATTCTTGAATTTATAACAATTTCAAAAGAATTATGCGCTTTTTTAGAATTGTCAGAATATGAGTCAAAACGTATATTTATAGATAAAACTCAGAAATTGTTGAGTTTACTGTATCTTAAAGCTCTTGTTTTGAATTCACATGATGATGTTGATGGCTATTGTGAACAGTTTGTAACAGAAGAGCAATGGAATTATATTCAACAATCAATTCAAACTAAGTTGGGAGATCATGATGTATATATAGAAGTAACATCGGTTGAAAATAAACAATCAGAAAAAGATACAATGCCCCTGTCTGAAGCATTAGCAGACGTATACCAAGATATCCGGGAGTTTATTGATAGAATGAGAACAGATAATGATGAAATGCGAGAAGTTGCAGTGTATGAGTGTTTACAAAATTTTGGAATGTATTGGGGGCCACGTGTATTATCAATTATGCAAGAATTTCATGTATTGTTATATTCTGTTGATTCTGAAATAGATAATGAAGAGTAACATGCAAACGTTTCCGGAAATACGGTCAGTAGATAGTGCCGATGCTGAACATTTACCATTAACTTCATTTGAGGGAATAATCCATATAATTACGTCAATAGAACAAGTACATGCTGCCGTAAAGTATTTGCAAACCTGTTCAAAATTAGGATTTGATACAGAAACAAGACCATCATTTAAGAAAGGTTTACTGTATCCTTTATCCTTATTACAATTAAGTACAGAGTCTCATGCATTTTTATTTCGATTACAGTATTGCGGTTTGCCAAAAGAATTGTGTGATATATTAGCTTTACCATCTATTATAAAAGTAGGAGCAGCTATACATGATGATGTTGCAGCATTACAAAAAATTACAAAATTTAAACCTCAGGGGTTTATTGATTTACAAACTATTGCAAAGCAATTGGAAATTGAAAACTTTGGATTAAAAAAGTTAGCTCAATTAGTATTGGGTATTCGTATTTCTAAACGACAACAATTATCAAATTGGGATTCTCAAAAACTTACCGAATCTCAATGTCTGTATGCTGCTACCGATGCGTGGGTAAGTTTGGAAATTTATAAAAAATTAGAAACTTTTTTACATGATACAACTATATCTTAAACCAGGAAAAGAGCAAAGTGTAAAACGTTTGCATCCATGGATTTTTTCAGGAGCTATTGCTTCATATTCAGGAAATCCTCAAGAAGGCGATATTGTCTCTGTATTTTCAAGTACCAAAGAATTTTTGGCCTTAGGGCATTATCAAAAATCATCTATTGCCGTACGAATTTTAAGTTTTTCACAAGAATTTATTCATCAAGAATTTTGGAACAAACGTATTGCTTCAGCTTTTGAATATAGAAAAACTATAGGATTGGTTGATAATTTGCAAACAAATTGTTATAGGTTAGTACATGGTGAAGGAGATAATTTGCCGGGACTTATTATAGATTTCTATAATGGAGTAGCAGTATTGCAAATGCATTCAGTAGGTATGTATAAACATATGAATAATATAGTAGAAGCATGTAAAACAGTACTTGGTGAAAGATTGCAAGCTGTATATAATAAGAGTACATCAACATTACCATTTAAAGCAGAAACTGATAATGTTGACGGTTTAGTTTGGGGTAATGTACATACTACACAAGTACACGAATACGGAAATACGTTTGTAATTGACTGGGAAAAAGGACAAAAAACAGGTTTTTTTATAGATCAACGTGAAAATAGGAAGTTAGTTGAATTATATTCTAAAGATAAGCGAGTTTTAAATACATTTTGTTATACCGGAGGATTTTCTGTATACGCATTGCGTGGTGGAGCAAAGCAAGTTGTATCTGTTGACAGTTCGTCACGTGCAATAGAATTAACCAACGAAGCAATAGAACTTAATTTTCCATTATGTAGTAATCATATGGCTATAACTGAAGATGTTTTTGATTTTTTTCAAACAAATACACAAAAATTTGATGTAATTATACTTGACCCTCCGGCATTTGCAAAACACAATAGTGCTTTGAATAATGCATTGCAAGGATATAAGAGATTAAATATGAAAGCGATGGAACATTTAGCTCCCGGTGGAATATTGTTTACATTTTCATGTTCACAAGTAGTTACAAAAGAAGATTTCAGAAAATCGGTTTTTGCTGCAGCAGCCAATTGTAAACGTTCAGTACGAATTATTCAACAATTGACTCAACCTGCCGATCATCCTATTAGTATTTTTCATCCGGAAGGTGAATATTTAAAAGGATTACTTTTACAAATAGAATAATACAATTTAAATAATGGCTCAATTTTCAATAGTTTCAGATTATAAACCAACAGGCGATCAGCCTGAAGCTATTGCTCAATTGAGTAAGGCTATAAAGCAAGGAGTTGATGCTCAAGTTTTGTTAGGAGTTACAGGTTCCGGTAAAACATTTACTATTGCAAATGTAATAGAACAGGTACAATTACCAACATTAGTATTAAGTCATAATAAAACACTTGCTGCTCAGTTGTATAGTGAATTCCGACAATTTTTTCCAAACAATGCAGTTGAATACTTTGTATCATATTATGATTATTATCAACCAGAAGCATATATTCCCTCTACAGGAACGTATATAGAAAAAGATTTATCTATTAATGATGAAATCGAAAAATTACGACTTCGAGCAACAGCCGCATTATTATCACGAAAAACAGATGTTATAATAGTTTCATCGGTATCGTGTATATATGGTATTGGTAATCCTGCAAGTTTTGATGATAGAGTTTTAGTGTATGCGAATGGTCAAAAAATATCTCGTGATACTCTGCTTCGCCAATTGGTTGATAATTTATATTCTCGAAATGAGATTGAATTTAAGCGTGGAAATTTTAGGGTAAAAGGAGATACCATAGATGTTTTTTTAGCATCGGGTGATTTTGCTTATAGAATAGAAATGTGGGGTGATGAAATAGAACGTATTTCAATTATTAATCCTTCAACCGGTATGGTAGAAGATGTTGTAACACAAGCAACCATACACCCCGCAAATTTATTTATTACCAGTAAAGAAGGAATGTGGGAAGCTATTCGACAAATTCAAGAAGATTTAGTTATACAAACAGCTTTTTTGAAATCAGAAGGAAAGCATTTGGAAGCAAAACGCTTACAAGAGAGAGTTGAATATGATTTAGAAATGATAAAAGAGTTGGGGTATTGTTCAGGTATTGAAAATTATTCTCGTTATTTTGATGGTAGAGCAGCAGGAACACGTCCTTTTTGTTTACTCGATTATTTTCCAAAAGATTTTTTGATGGTAATAGATGAAAGTCATGTTACTATTCCCCAAATTAGAGGAATGTATGGTGGTGACAGGTCTCGTAAAGTAAATTTAGTTGAACATGGTTTTAGATTACCCGCAGCTTTAGATAATAGACCATTGCAATTTGATGAATTTGAAGCATTGTGTCCACAAGTAATTTACGTAAGTGCAACTCCTGCAGATTATGAATTACAACGTACCGGCGGGGTAATTGTAGAACAAGTAATACGACCCACAGGATTGCTTGATCCTAAAATTGAAGTTAGACCTACGTTAAATCAGATAGATAATTTATTAGGTGAAATTCAAATACGTGTTCAAAAACATGAACGAGTGTTGGTAACTACGCTTACTAAACGAATGGCAGAAGAATTACAAAAATATTTAACAAAAGTAGGAGTTAAAAGCGCATATATTCATAGTGATGTAGATACATTAGACCGAGTTGATATATTAGATAATCTCAGAAAAGGAATGTTTGATGTGTTGGTAGGTGTAAATTTATTACGAGAAGGATTAGATTTGCCCGAAGTTTCTTTAGTAGCTATACTTGATGCCGACAAAGAAGGATTTTTGAGAAATACTCGTTCGCTTACACAAACTGCCGGAAGAGCTGCACGAAATGTAAATGGCACGGTAATAATGTATGCCGAAAAAATAACAGAGAGTATGCAGCGTACTATTGACGAAACAAATAGGAGGAGAGAAAAGCAAATAGCTTACAATATTCAATATGGTATTACACCTACTCAGATTGTTAAAGCTCAGGTTTCTATGATGAATCCAACAATAGAATACGGTTATACTCAATCTAAAACAATGGTTGCTGCAGATCCGGTAATACAATATATGAGCGTAGATGCATTGAAAAAAGCAATTGAAAAAACTAAAAAAGATATGGAAGCAGCTGCAAAAGAAATGGATTTTGATTCAGCTGCTCGCTTACGAGATGAAATGTATGCTTTGCAGGAATTACTTAAAAATAAAAAATGAATTTACCATTAAATAGATATTGATTTTTTTTTGAAATAAAAAATATGTATAATTGCAAAAAAAAGAAAATAATGAAACACATTCATCATCATATATAATAAACTATCAAAACATGACTGAATGCATTAATATATAAAGGTTTGCTTCGGGCAAGCCTTTTTTTTTATAGTATACATTAATTTTATAATATGGAACAAACAGTAATTAAATTAGCAATTCAAAAAAGTGGTAGATTAAGCGAAAAATCTATTGAATTACTCAAAAATTGCGGTATTAAATTCGTTTCGAATTCAAGCAGTTTAAAAACAAAAGCTTTTAATTTTCCAATGGAAATATTGTTTTTGCGTGACGATGATATTCCAAGGTATGTTGCCGATGGTGTTGCTGATTTTGGTATACTTGGCATGAATGAAATTGTAGAACAAAATCAAAACGTAGAAGTGATTAAAAAACTTGGTTTTTCAAAATGTCGATTGTCTATTGCTGTACCCAATGATTTTAAATATGATTCTATACAATCGCTTGAGGGTAAAAAAATAGCAACGTCATATCCGGTATTGTTGGAAAAACATCTTAATTTTGTAGGAGTAAAAGCAGAAATACATGAAATAAGCGGTTCTGTTGAAATAGCTCCAACTATTGGTTTGGCCGATGCTATTTGCGACTTAGTAAGTACCGGCGGCACGTTGCTCATGAACGGATTAAAAGAAGTAGAAGAAATATATAAATCAGAAGCTGCTCTTATAGGTAACGTAAATCTTAGTGCAGAAAAGAAAGCATTGCTTGCAAAATGGATGTTGCGAATAGAAGCAGTTGAAAAAGCACAAAACAATAAATATATTCTTATGAACGTACCTAATTCTGCAATAGAAGAGGTTTGTAATCTATTGCCGGGAATGAAAAGCCCAACTATAATACCATTAAAAACAGAAGGGTGGAGTTCTGTTCATTCTGTAATTCATGAAGATACATTTTGGGAAATTATTGAGAAAGTAAAGGCTGCAGGTGCTGAAGGGATTTTGGTGTGTCCTATTGAACAAATGGTATTATAAAAAAAATAATAAAAAATTGATATATTATAAGTTACATTTAAAATATATCTTTATTTTTACATAAAAACATACCAAAATGGAATTATCTTTACTTGAAAATCCTGCCGTTGTTTGGATACTGTTTGGTATTGCAGGTTTACTTTTGGAATTAGTATTACCGGGACTGATAATTTTATTTTTTGGTTTTGGAGCATTACTTACAGGTTTTGTATACTGGATAATTCCTTTAGGTATTGAATTTCAATTGATTATTTTTCTTGTTTCATCGTCAGTTTTGTTGATATTGTTTCGAAAGTGGTTACAAAAAAGTTTTTTTGAAAAAAGAGCTGAAAACAAAGATGAACTTGAAGAAGAATTTGTTGGTAAACAAGCTGAAGCTGTTACTGATTTTGTAGCAGGTACCGGTAAGGTAAGTTTTAAAGGAACAACAT
>JAJUFK010000215.1 GCA_029266015.1 Bacteroidota bacterium | reverse complement strand
TATTACTTTTGCAGAAGATGCAAGAATTCTTTCTATTATAGGTTCTATGGTTGCTCAATCTGTTCGCAATCGTCAGCAATTACTTGAAGAAATTGAACATCTTCAAGATGAAAACAGGCAATTGCAATCGCAACTTAAAGAACGAATTGTTCCCAAAGGAATTGTGGGAAATTCCAGTAAAATGGCTGAGGTATTCGATTTAATTGAAAAAGTTGCACCTACTAATGCTACAGTATTAATAAGAGGAGAAAGTGGTGTTGGTAAAGAATTAATTGCAGATGCTATTCATATTGGAAGTGACCGCAGGCATAAACCTTTTATAAAAGTAAACTGTGCAGCATTACCAGACAGTTTAATTGAAAGTGAACTGTTTGGTCATGAAAAGGGGGCATTTACCGGAGCTAATATTTTGCGTAAAGGGAGATTTGAAGCAGCCGAAGGTGGTACAATTTTTCTCGATGAAATAGGTGATTTACCGGCATCTACACAAGTAAAACTTCTGCGTGTATTACAACAACGTGAATTTGAAAGGCTTGGAAGCACAAAACCTATTCAAATAGATGTTCGCATAATATGTGCAACTAACAGAAATTTGGAAGAATCTATTCAAAAAAATGAATTTCGCGAAGATTTATTTTATCGCATAAATGTGTTTCCATTGTATATACCTCCATTACGTGAACGTATAAACGATGTGCCTGCTTTGGTAGATTATTTTATAAGTAAATGCAACAAAAATCATAATACCAAAATTAAACGTATTTCATCGTCGGCTATTGATATGCTTATGGTATATCATTGGCCGGGTAATATTCGTGAATTAGAAAATTGTATTGAACGAGCTTGTATACTTAGTACCGATTCTGTTATTCGTTCGCACAATTTACCACCTACATTACAAACATCAGAATCGTCCAAAACCAAAACAAAGGGTACTCTTGATGCTATATTAGGAAATGTAGAAAAACAAATGATAAAAGAAGCATTGCTCGCTTCAAGAGGTAATATAGCAAAGGCTGCCGAATCGCTTGGTATTACAGAACGTATTATGGGAATACGATTAAAAACATACGATATTGATCCTAAACGATTTAAACAACATAAAGTAGAATAATCTATGGCTGAAATTTCTCCTACCATTACTTTTTGTATGTGTGATTTTACAAATCACTATCATGTTCAAAGTCTCAAAGATTTAATAAAACACTATATGACCGATGCTATGGGAGGATGTAAACCGTTATCTTTACATCAAGAAGATGCAATGGTTTTGGGATTACAAAAACAGTCTAACTATTTTGTATTGTTTATTGAGTACAATAATAGTATTGTTGGGTTAGCTACATGTTTTTTACTGTTTTCTACATTCAAAGCTCTGCCTTATATAAATGTTCATGACATAGTTATTCATACAAGTATGCGAGGAAAACACTTAGGCAAATTATTAATGCAAAAAATTATTGAAATAGGGCATCATTATAATTGTTGTAAGATTACTCTTGAAGTACGTGAAGATAATATTGTAGCACAACGAATGTATAAACAATTAGGATTTGGCGATACACAACCTCCTATGCATTTTTGGACAAAATTGTTGGATTAATTTATATTGAAAATAAAAAAAAGCTCCCCAAAAAATTAGGAAGCCTTTCTATTAATGTTTTTTAATCCCGAATTAAAACTGTATTTCTAATCCAAATGGAATAAAATTGCTGTTTGCTTTATAAAATAAGGTATCAAACGGCAATTGATTTACAGCGCCCAATTCTTCTATACCGGTTATATTTGTTTTGGGGTCAATAATCTCATCTAAATTGAAAGCTACTTTAATTTCATTTAACGCATTATTGCTAGAAAATGTCCAGACTTTATTGGTATTAAATGGAATAAAATTGATGTACTGATAAGAATTAATGAGATATCCATTCTCATTAAGAAAACTTAATATAAAGTTTCTTTCGGCATCGGTAATGGTTCGTGTGGTTTTATCAATCACATATGAATCTAACCACCCTGTTTCACCCGTATTTTTATAATTTCTTACTTTTACTTGCAGAGGGGTGCTAATATAGGCATCGTTTACAAACATAATAGAAATACTGCCACTTATAGTGTCAATACCTTTCCAATAGGTATATGCCATATATTTATTACGATTACTATATGTTGGATATTTTTTTCTAAAATTAGCACTATCAGCTACCATACATGGCGAACATCCATAAAATTTATTGTTTTTAAGAACCGCTGAACCATCTAAACGCACCTCAAACATGTCAACTTTAAATGTATCTACTTGTTCTACATATTTTTTATCCACAAAATCCCATACTGCATCATTGTATGATACATGAAGATAGTCGGCTATATTTATTTCGCCACTTTTGTTTAGCAATACGCTTCGAGCTTCTTCATAACCCGGCGAAACAAATAAAAAATAACTCCAATTTAAAGGTTTTCCTTCATAATATGCAGCATCACCTACTCTGTTTTGTATGGCTTGTCCGGGACGATAGTGATATGCTACGATACTTAATCCCCCAAAATACAGTGCATCTACATTACTTGTAACTTCTGATTTTAACGATGTAGATTTGTCTAAAAACGTAATTTCAGGAAAATGTAGATTCTTCTCTATATTGTTTTTTTTGCACGCTACCAATGTTATTGCAAAAAGCAACAATATGCTTACAATTGTTTTGTTTTTCATATCCGTTTTGTTTTAATTTATACTTTTATAATCGCAATAACAAAATGTACACTTTTCAAAAACGAAATGTACAAAAAAATTCCACACGCACACACAATCGCACGCATGGAATTTAAATATCAATTAAATCTATTTTAAAGTATAATTAGCAGTTAATACCTCAACCTTTCTTTTACCAACTTTACTAGCACTACAACGCATCTCAACCTCTTTGGTGTGCCAACCATGTTGTGAAGTAAATCGTTTTAATATATCAGTAGGAAAAGAAGACAATAAGAACTTACCTTTTATCTGGGATAAAGTCTTTAGAAGCTTTTCGTAATCATCTTCGCTATATCCATCGTAATGCCCCATGCATGTGCCAATGTATGGCGGATCCACATAAAAGAATGCATCCTCAAAATCTCTCGAGCGTATTACATAGTTAGCATCGGCACACTCTATTTGCACGTTTTGCAAACGTATTGCCAAATCTTCAGTAAACGCCTCACGTTTGTTAGATAATCGCAATGTCGTTTTACCAGATTTACGCTCATAGCCCCAACTATTAGTTATAATCGCATTTACACTCTGATTTGCAAGAACCCAAACAGCCCAAGCTCTCTTCAATTCGCTAAACATATGCGGATTGCTAAATATTACCCACGCATCGTTGTGAAGAAACCTACTGCATAAGCTTATTCGCACTTCTTTTTCCAAACTTACAAAATCATTTTGCACGACCTTATAAAAGTTTATAACCTCACGATTCGTATCGTTTATGACTTCTACTTTTGCAGGTTCTTTACCAAAAAACACAGCAGCACCACCGCAAAACGGTTCACAATACAATTCATGCTTTGGTACTTGTGTTAAAATTTCTTTCAACAACTGCTGTTTTCCACCATAATACGTTAATGGAGTTCTTAATCTCACTTTTTCTTTCTTTATTTCCATTTGTTTTATTTGTTATAATTATTATTTTTGTTTCTCCTAAAAATAAAAAGGTGCCATAACACCGACTCAAAGACTTATAGTCCTTGTCGTGGTGTTATGGCACCTTTGTTTGTAATCGGGTTAGGAGCCGATTATGAGAGGCAGGGACTTTTATTGCGATTCTTTATTTTCTTCCTCTTCAATCTCATTGATTCTATTCTGCATGTATTGTACAGCTTGGTATAATACCGCGGCGTCTTCTAACTGATAGACTCCTGATTTCTGTGCGAGTGCTATACCTTGTATAGCCACTTCTAATGCTTGCCTTTCTTCCATTATATTTTTTGTAGGATTAAATTCGCTTGTAGAATGACCTTATTTGTGTAACCTACACCAGCCGTGGTAACCTTCGCTCTTATCGTTGTATTTGGCTTAATGTATGGAGATAATGATTTGCCTGCTATGCTCGCCACTGTATTCAATGTCTCATTACTCGATTGCTCACTACCTACGTCAATCGGTGTCCAATAGAATGTCAATACACATGCCGTAGATGCCGTTGCTGTACTGTAATTGTTGATACCTATCGAACAAGCAGATGGCACGATTGACGGTTGCAGCAAGAAGCCTCTATACCCTGCAGGAATAGTGAACAATGTCACTTCTTCATTCAACGTGTTAGGATTAATCTCTACGGTTGTATGTAAGGTTTCGACATCGCCTATGTGTTTTTCGGTAACCATGTTAATTTTACCGCTTACTATCAGATTATTCGCATATATATCAGAAGTGGAACGAATGTTACCTGTTACGTGCAATTTTTCTGTAGGATTGTTATTACCTAT
>JAJUFK010000374.1 GCA_029266015.1 Bacteroidota bacterium | reverse complement strand
TTATAATTAAACACTGTCCTAAAAATGGGAAGCTTACATACACATACCCTATACAAGTTTGTATATTTTAAAAAAATGGTTTAAGTTTGTATTCATAAACAAACTGACATTACAGCAAACGTCTAAACATTACAAAAATTAAATATAAAAGGCATGAATAACAAAATTGTACTATTACTTACAGTAATACTTGTGACAACAATGTCATTAATAGCACAAGAACGAGATGCAACTACCGGACATTCTGAAGCTTTCGATAGAGAAGAAATGATATTGGGAGCTACATATTTTTTTGGTGGACAAAAAAGTGATGGTTCATTTTCAAATGAACTTTGGGCAACAAATGGTTTTGGAATTTTTATTCAAATTAATGCTCCGGGAGCACCATCTGCAAGAAGAGATCATGTTTCATATGTAAAAGATGATAAATTGTATATACAAGGAGGCATAGATAAAAATGGTAATTGCCTGAATGATTGGTGGGTATTTGATATTATTGAAAATACTTGGACTCTTCTAAATTCAAACGTTTCTTCTACTTGTGCTTCTCAAAAAACTGCAATTAAAATACATAATAAGGTTTACACTTCAGGAGGGAACAGCTCAAATGGCACCACGTTATCAGATTTTGGAGTATTTGATTTGAATAATATTTCGAGCGGATATACCGCTAAAACTTCAATGATAGAGCCATTAGCAGGAAGTGCCGGTTTTAAAAAAGATGGGAATGTGTACTTGTATGGTGGCAAAAACAATGACTGGGATGCAGCTACCCCCGGTAAACAGCCTAGTTATAGTTCAAATACATGGAAATACGATGTAATAAATAACTTTTGGAGCATGATTGCTACAAACCAAACAAAAAGCGAAAACGAAAGCCAAAGTGATATAATAGAATTAACAGAAATGGCTTATACTCAAGATACTTTGGAAAATTTCTTTTATGTTTTTGGTGGTAAAACGTATAATTACGAAACAAATACCGAGATATACAGCAATGAAATATACAAACTTGATTTAAACACATTTTCGTGGACTAAATATACAACCACTCTTCCGTATGGTTTAGCTGATTTTACCGCATCATACATACACGGCACAAATGCTGATACAGATACAATAATTTTACTTGGAGGACAAAAGGCTTCCGGCACTATATCAACAAATTTATTCAAATTTATTCCAACTACAGGTGAATTAATTACAATTCCACTTACCACATCAATTAAAGAATATAATCTCAACTCAAAAATTTCATTGTATCCCAATCCGGCTAAAGACTTGTTATATATTAAACATGCCGATAAAAACACAATAGTAACAATATACAATATAGCAGGCAAAGAAATAATTACAACCAAACCACACAACGAAATTATAAATATTAATAAGCTTGCTAAAGGGGTGTATACAATTAGAATCCAATCAGAGAATACAGAAATTACAGATACGTTTATAAAACAATAACACACATATCAGTGTGCTTGTGCATAAAAAAGCCCAAGCACACCAAATGTAAAACTACCAAAAAACTACCTTCAAAAAACAGATAGAAAAGAAAATAAAATCTCATACTGTTTATATTTCTGACTCTTATTACATTTAAATAAACGATTATAAATCAATTGTTTTGTATTGTAAAAAAAAGAACAAACACATCTTTTATTATTACTTTTTAACATTTTGTATTGTTTTAAATCTTTTTTTGTATTTTTATAGAGTTAAATACTTGTATACAAAATGTATGATATATAAATATATTGTATTATAACCCGTTGTGCATTTAGGCAATATTTATTTTAAGATTATTTGAATTTCTATTAAAAACAAATTTGTTTATTCCCTGAATAACAGTAAGAGCAGTGATTTTAGATAATATTCTTGTTTTGAACCCCTCAAAAGATTTA
>JAJUFK010000091.1 GCA_029266015.1 Bacteroidota bacterium | reverse complement strand
TTATAATTATTTAAAAATGTGTACTTTTGAAAGCAATAACTGAATTATATGTCAGCATATGTCAAAAGTATATAAATTACATAAAGGTTTAACAATTCCTCTGAAAGGTGAAGCAGAACGAATTGTACATCAATTACCGCTCCCCAAAACAGTTGCAATAAAACCAACAGATTTTATAGGAGTAGTTCCAAAGTTAGTTGTAAAAGAAGGTGATACTGTATTGGCCGGAGATGTTTTGTTTGTTGATAAAAATAACCAATCAATACAATTTACTTCACCTGTGAGTGGTGTGGTGCAAACTATATTGCGAGGCGAACGTCGTAAGTTACTCGAAGTGGTAGTTACTGTAGATACAGAAATTTCGTACAAAAAATTTGAAATTCCTACTGATATAACCAACAGAGAAGCAATAATAGGTGTAATGTTGCAAAGTGGTGTGTGGCCTTTTGTAAAACAACGTCCGTTTAATTGTATTGCAAAGCCTACTGATATTCCAAAAGCAATTCATATATCAGCATTTGATACGGCTCCGCTTGCTCCCGATTATCCGTTTGTAATATCGGAGTATAAAGAATTATTTCAAAAGGGCTTGCAAATACTTAATGTTTTAACTCCGGGGAAACTGCATCTTAATATTTTAGAAGAAAATAGAACACTGCATCCTTTTGATGAGTGCTGTGTCGACGTTCAAAAAAATTATTTTTCGGGAATTCATCCTGCAGGTAATGTAGGAGTGCAAATTCATCATATAGATCCTATAAATAAAGGAGAAGTAGTATGGACTTTGAATCCTCAAGATGTTGTAATTATTGCTCGTTTGTTTGAAAAAGGAATATTTGATGCGCACAAAACAATAGCTGTTACCGGAAATCTTCAAAAACCGCACTATGTGAAAACTATTTTAGGAGCGGCGGTGAATGATTGTTTTGAAGAACAAATTGCCGAAAATCAAAGAATTATAAGTGGAAATGTACTCACAGGAACAAATGTTGGTTACAAAGGGTATGTAGGGTTTTATGATTCGCAAATTACCGTAATACCCGAAGGCAATAAACCTGAATTTATGGGGTGGATAACTCCCGGGTTTCAGAAATTTAGTTTGAGCAGAACATTTTTTTCATGGTTACAAATAGGTAAAAAATATACTATTGATACTAATTTGCACGGCGGTGAACGGGCATTCGTATTTACCGGAGTGTATGAAAAAGTATTACCAATGGATATTTACCCAATGCAATTGCTTAAAGCTATTATAGTAAATGATATTGACAAAATGGAGCAACTTGGAATATATGAAGTGGTAGAAGAAGATTTTGCTCTTTGTGAATTTGTATGTCCTTCAAAAATCGAAATACAATCAATTATTCGTCAAGGTCTTACTGTTATTCAAAAGGAATTTAGTTAATGTTTAAATAGGTTCATAATATATATGAAAATACTGGAAAATATAATACGAAATACAAAGCCGAAATTTGAAAAAGGGGGCAAATACGAAAAGTGGCTACCCGTATATGAAAGTTTCGAAACATTTTTCTTTGTACCAGCGCATACAACCAAACAAGGAAGTCATGTGCGCGATGCCATAGACCTAAAACGTTCTATGATGATGGTAATTATAGCGTTATTGCCGGCTTTACTCTTTGGAATGTGGAATGTTGGAAGTTTATATTACATGTCAATAGGTGAAACACATTCCTTATTGGAAACATTTTGGTTTGGTTTTCTTAAAGTATTGCCACTTATTATAGTATCGTATGGCGTAGGTTTAGGGGTTGAATTTATTTTTGTATTTCTTCGCGGACACGAAATTAATGAAGGATTTTTGGTTTCGGGTATGCTAATTCCCATGATAGTACCTATAGATGTACCATTGTGGATGCTTGCAGTTGCAACTGCATTTGCTGTATTAATAGGTAAAGAAGCATTTGGTGGAACAGGTATGAATATTGTAAATCCGGCATTACTTGCACGTGCGTTTCTATTTTTTGCATATCCTGCTCATATGTCTGGTAACAAAGTTTGGATTCATGGAATTTCAAATGGAAATCAACTTGTTGACGGATTTAGCGGTGAAACTATTTTAGGTCAAAAAATAAATGGTATTTCGCATGCATATAGCGGATTTGTGGATAATCAATTGTCTACATTTGATTTATTGGTAGGTAACTATGCCGGTTCGGTTGGCGAAACGTCTGTAATAGCTATTGCTATAGGTGCTATTATTTTATTGTATACAGGTATAGCAAGTTTTAGAATTATGTTTTCTGTTTTTGCCGGTGGATTTTTAATGGCATCATTTCTTAATGCGGTGGCACCGGCAGGCAATATACTTATGAATACTCCTGCATTGGAACACATGCTTATAGGTGGATTTGCGTTTGGTGCTGTATTTATGGCTACCGACCCGGTAACTGCAGCACAAACGGGCAAGGGTAAATGGGTTTATGGATTTTTAATAGGAGCATTTGCTATTATTATTCGTTGTTTAAATCCTGCATATCCCGAAGGTATGATGTTGGCAATATTGTTTATGAATGTGTTCTCGCCGCTTATAGACCATGTGGTTATACAGTCAAATATTAAAAAGCGACTTCGCAGAGCAAAAGTTTCACAGCTAAATAAATAATACTATGGAAAGAAGTAATTCATATATATTTACATATTCGGTAATAATGGTAGTATTAGTAGCAGCGTTATTATCTATTGCTTCATATTCTCTTAAAGATACACAAAAGTCAAATGTTCGAAAAGAGAAAATGCAAAATATCTTATCATCGATTCAAGTAGAATCTACTACAGATAATGTTGAAGAACTATATGCAAAGTATATTATAAATTCAGCAATTATTGATATAAACGGTAACGTAATTCCTTATGTACTTGTTCCTAATGGAAAAGTAACCGATACGGTTCGTGCTTTTGATATAGATATGAAAAAATTGTATGCAATGCCTCGTGCTCAACGTACCTTACCCTTATTTGAAGCACAAAAAGACGGAAAAAAATATATTATTATTCCTATGCGAGGTAAAGGGTTATGGGGACCAATTTGGGGATTTATATCGTTTGAAAGCGATAATAATACAGTATATGGTGCGGTGTTCGATCATCAAGGCGAAACTCCCGGATTAGGAGCCGAAATCAACAAAGATAAATTTGAACACATGTTTAGAGGAAAACAAATTTTTGATACTTCGGGAACATTTATTTCTATTAAAGTTATAAAAGGAGGTGCTGCTCCCGATAATATTCATGGTGTAGACGCAATTTCGGGAGGTACTATTACCAGTAATGGTGTAAATGCTATGCTCGATACTTGTTTGAGTACCTATGTTTCATATTTACAATCTATTAAACAATAAAAAAATGAGTGCAGATAAAGAACCATTGTTTTCGAAAAAAAATATACGATTGCTTACAGGACCTTTAGGTGCCGAAAATCCTATTACTGTTCAATCGTTGGGAATATGTTCTGCTTTAGCAGTTACTGTAAAAGTAGAACCTGCTATAGTAATGTCATTGTCGGTTACTATAGTGTTAGCATTTGCCAATGTTATTATTTCATTGTTGCGTAAAACTATACCCGACAGAATTCGAATTATTGTGCAATTAATAGTAATAGCTGCACTTGTAATTATAGTTGACCAGATTTTGAAAGCTTATGCATATGATATAAGTAAACAATTATCGGTATTTGTTGGGCTTATTATTACAAACTGTATTTTAATGGGACGTTTAGAAGCGTTTGCTCTTGGTAATAAACCATGGCCTTCGTTACTCGATGGTATTGGTAACGGGTTAGGTTATGGTATTATATTAGTGTTGGTTTCTGTTGTGAGAGAAATTTTTGGCTCGGGTACAATTACATTACCCGGCATAGGTGAGTTGCATGTAATTCCTCATGGATTATACGATTTTGGATATGTAAACAACGGACTTATGTTATTGTCTCCTATGGCATTATTTGTTGTTGGTATTATAATTTGGATTCAACGCTCACGAAATAAAGAACTTATAAAATAAGATAGTATGGAACATTTATTAGATATATTCGTTCGATCAATTTTTATAGACAACATGGTATTTGCATACTTTTTGGGTATGTGTTCGTATCTTGCTGTTTCTAAAAATGTTAGTACTGCTGCAGGTTTAGGTATTGCAGTTACTTTTGTGTTAGTTATTACCGTACCTGTCAATTATTTGCTCAATGAATTTGTACTCAAAGAAGGTGCATTGGTTTGGTTAAATGCAAGCTTCAAAGAATTAGATTTGAGTTTTCTAAGTTTTATTATGTTTATTGCAGTAATAGCTTCTATGGTGCAATTAGTTGAAATGGTGGTTGAAAAATATTCTCCTTCACTATATTCATCGTTGGGTATATTTTTGCCACTTATAGCTGTAAACTGTGCAATTTTGGGTGGTTCATTGTTTATGCAAGAACGTGAATATCAAAGTTTGGCAGAAGCTACCGTATTCGGTTTTGGTTCGGGTATAGGCTGGTTGTTGGCAATTGTAGGTATAGCTGCAATAAACGAAAAAATTAAATATTCGCATGTGCCTCCTGCACTTAAAGGTCTTGGTATTGCTTTTTTGGTAACAGGCATTATGGGTATAGCTTTTATGAGTTTTATGGGAATTAAATTATAATATAAATATTGATATACATAATGATACTATTTGATGCATCGGCCGGAACAGTTATAGGATTTAGTATCCTGGTATTTCTGTTGATTATTATATTGTTGGTGGCAATGTTGTTGTTTGCCAAATCTAAACTAATGCCATCGGGTGAAGTTTCTTTTAAATTAAACGAAGAAGAAGTACGCAAAGTAAAACCCGGAGGAACGTTGTTAAATACGCTGCAAGCTCAATCTGTGTTATTGCCTTCGGCATGTGGAGGCAGTGGTTCATGTGGTATGTGCCGTTGCAAAGTGTATGAAGGCGGCGGCGATATATTACCTACCGAAAAAGGTTTTTTTAGTCGAAAAGAACAACAAGAAAAATGGCGTTTGGCATGTCAGGTTAAAGTAAAAGAAGACATGGAAGTGTGGGTTCCCGAAGAAGTAATGGGTGTAAAAAAATGGGAATGTGAAGTTATTTCAAATAAAAATGTAGCGTCATTTATCAAAGAATTTGTTGTGAAATTGCCCGAAGGAGAAATACTCAATTTTAAATCGGGTGGATACATACAAATAGATGTGCCAAAATATGAATGTGATTTTTCAAAAGATATAGAAGTTGATGATAAATATAAAGATGAGTGGGATAAATTCAAATTGTGGGATTTAAAAATTAAAAACAACGAAGAAACTTTCCGCGCCTATTCTATGGCTAATCACCCTGCTGAAGGTAATATAGTAATGCTCAATATTCGTATAGCAACGCCGCCATGGGACAGAGAAAAAGGTACTTGGAAAAATGTTCCTCCGGGAGTTTGTTCATCATATATTTTCTCTCGCAAACCTGGTGATAAAGTTACTATTTCCGGACCATTTGGTGAATTCTTTATTCAAGAAACAAATAATGAAATGTTGTATATTGGTGGTGGTGCAGGTATGGCTCCGTTACGTTCGCATTTATTCCATTTGTTTCATACTGTTAAAACAGGTCGTAAAGTATCGTATTGGTATGGAGCACGAAGTAAACGTGAAATTTTTTATGAAGAACACTTCCGTGCAATTGAAAAAGAATTCCCTAATTTTAAATTCAATATCGCATTAAGTGAACCACTGCCCGAAGATAATTGGACAGGATATGTAGGATTTATACATCAGGTAATATATGATGAATACCTCAGCAAACACGAAGCTCCAGAAGATATAGAGTACTATATGTGCGGACCTGGACCTATGACCAATGCTGTGAACAAAATGCTCGATAATCTTGGTGTTGCTCGCGAAAGTATTTATTTTGACGATTTTGGTAATTAATTTTTGAGAATAGTAAAGTTTACAAGGTAAAATACATTAGTTTTGCACCTTATACTTCAATAGTATAAGGTGTTTTTATGTAAAAAACTGTGATATGAAATTTGTACGAAATATTTACGACTGGGTACTTGCATGGGCTGAATCAAAATATGGTCCCTTAGCTTTGTTTATATTAGCATTTGCTGAATCATCATTTTTTCCTATACCACCCGATGTTTTGCTTATAGCTTTGGCAATAGGAGCTACACAAAAGTCATTTAGATTTGCGTTAAATTGCACTATAGCATCGGTATTGGGGGCTTTGGCAGGTTATTCTATAGGTAATTTTGCATGGATAGGCAGTAATGGAGAATTTACCTCGTTTGCAAACTTCTTTTTCACACACATTCCAGGGTTTACTCACGAAATCTACGAAAAAATACAATTAATGTATCAAGAGTGGGATTTTTGGGTGATTTTTACAGCAGGATTTACTCCTATACCATACAAAGTATTTACCATAACATCAGGAGTATTTGATATTAACTTGCTTATGTTTATACTTGCTTCTATTATAAGCCGCGGCGCACGATTTTTCTTAATTGCATTCCTTATTTGGAAATACGGAGCAAGCATCAAAGCATTTATCGACAAATACTTTAATATCCTTGCCGTAGGTTTTACGGTATTGTTGATAGGCGGTTTTGTGTTGATTAAGTATTTGGTGTGATGATTTTATTTGTGCCTTAAAATTCGGAATTTTATTTCTACTCATATTCTTTTGTAAAAATTTATATTCTCTGTAGTGTAAAAAGTAGACGGTTTAGGGTAGTTCAATAGTTTTTATCTGTGAAAATTTGTGTAATCTGTGGTGAACAAAGGATATGCGATCTAAAATTTAAGCTATAGTGGGATTGTTTGGTTTGTTAATTTTTGAAAATCTATTCCGTAATCCACGAAACTATATCGGGTGCAAGCGGGGATACTTTGGGCGACCACATACGTACCACATATCCTTGTTCGTTTATGGCGTATTTTTGGAAATTCCAACTTACATCGGTATCGGCGTAGCCATTTAATTTTTTTTGTGTGAGGTATGCATATATAGGAGCTATGTCTTTGCCTTTTACCGAAATTTTCGACATCATAGGAAAGGTAACTCCGTAGTTGATTTCGCAAAATTCTTTAATAGTAGAATCGGCTCCGGGTTCTTGACTTAGAAAGTTATTGGCAGGAAATCCTATGATTATAAAATTTTTGTCGGAATATTGAGTATACAATGCTTGTAAATCCTTGTATTGCGGCGTGAGTCCACATTTAGATGCGGTGTTCACAATCAATATTTTTTTGCCTCGCAACGATTCAAACGAAAATTCTTTACCGTTGATGTCTTTTACTGTAAAAGAATAGATAGGAGATTTTCCTGTATAATTTGCTGGTTCTGTTTGTGCTTGGCATCCGAAACTAAACCCTAAAATGCTTAAAAATGTAATATATGCTTTCATCATTTTGTTTTTATTGTTTTGACGATTATTTCCATGAATCATTACAGAGCAGGGAACTGTCGCCATAGCTCAAAAAACGGTAATTGTTGACTAATGCATGATTGTATATTTTTTTCCATTGATTTCCTGTAAAGGCTGCAACCAAAAGGAGTAAGGTGCTTTGCGGTTGATGAAAATTGGTAAACATGGCAGAAACTATTTTCCATGAATATCCCGGGATTATCATAATTTGGGTGTATGCTTCTATATGAGTTACGTTGTTTGTTGTGCAATATGCTATAATTGCTTGCAGAGATTGTTCAACGCATACATTTTGTGGGAGTGAGTATGGTTCCCATTGTGCAATTTCAAATGGGTGTGGAAGGTTGCCGTGGAGTTTTACTCCTATCCAGTAGAGCGATTCTAAGGTGCGAACCGATGTGGTGCCAACAGCTACTATTGATGGTAAATGTTTTAGTAATTGTTCAATGCAGTTTTTGGTTACAATAGCATATTCTCGGTGCATTTCGTGTTTGTCTATTGTTTGTACACTTACCGGTTTAAATGTGCCTGCACCTACATGCAGTGTTACAAATGCCGACGAAATATTCTTTTGTTTGCAAGCAGATATAACCTCAGGAGTAAAGTGAAGTCCTGCTGTAGGAGCTGCTACCGATCCCTTGTGTTGAGCATACATGGTTTGGTATCGCAATACATCAATATCTTCGGTATCTCTGTGTAAGTATGGTGGAATTGGAATTTTACCAATAGCTTCCAATACATCGCCAAAACTAAATCCTCCGGTCCACGAAAATTCTATACAATATGAATTGTGGCTTACTTCTTTTTTTGTTGCGGTAAATGTAATAAGAGTGTTGGCAATAGTAATAGTTGTTTGCAGTGGTTCTTGTTTCCACTTTTTTGCATTGCCTACCAAACAATGCCATGTACATGTTGCAGTTGCCGATAAATTTTGTTCGTAATTAGACGGCGTATGCGGTTCTAAACAAAATATTTCTATGTGAGCTCCGGTTTCTTTTTGTAACAATATACGTGCATGAATTACTTTGGTATTGTTGAAGATTAAGAGTGCTCCCGAAGGTAAAAAATCGATACATTTGCTAAAAGAACTGTCGATAATGGTACTGTTTTTATATACAAGCAATTTTGATGAATCTCTTTGTTCTAAAGGATATTTTGCAATTTTTTTGTCGGGCAAGTTG
>JAJUFK010000084.1 GCA_029266015.1 Bacteroidota bacterium | reverse complement strand
GTCATATATTCACAACCGTGGCTTCCAATACCTTCAATTACGGCTTTTACTCCCGAATTTCGTATACAGAATCGTTCGCCTGCCATTCCTTTAATATAAGCTTCTCCACTAGTTGCACCATAGAATGAAACGTTACCAACTATTACGTTTTCTTCGGGTACTATTTTGGCATTTCTATCAGGTACTACTATTAATTTTGCACCGCTTAGTCCTTTTCCGAAATAGTCATTTGCTTCTCCTTCAAGTTCAAAACGAATACCTTTTTGACTGAACGCTCCAAAACTTTGACCAGCCGAACCTCTAAATTTGTATGTAATAGTGTCTTCCGGTAATCCTTCGCCTCCGTATCGTTTAGAAATTTCGTGAGAGAGCATAGTACCCACAGCACGATCGGTATTTATGATTGGAAATTCTGCAGTTACTTTTTGTTTTTTCTCTAAAGCAGGTTTTGCTTTTTCTATTAAAGTACGGTCGAGTACGTCTGTAATTTTATGTTTTTGTGGAATTGATTTGTATAAACCAACACCCGGTTCTGCCGGAACTTTATAAATAATTGGACTTAAATCAAGTTTTTGAACTTTCCAGAAAGAAACATCTTCGCGTTGACGTAAAACATCACTTTGTCCAATCATTTCATTTACAGTTCTAAATCCGTTTTGTGCCATAATTTCACGTAACTCTTCAACCATAAATGTTATAAGGTTTATTACGTGTTCGGGTTTACCTTTAAATACTTTACGTAAATCTTTGTTTTGAGTAGCTACTCCAACAGGACATGTATTTAAATGACATTTACGCATCATAATACAACCCTCGGCTACTAATGCTGCTGTTGCAACTCCCCATTCTTCGGCTCCTAAAAGAGCTGCGATTGCAAGGTCTCTACCGGTTTTCATTTGGCCATCGGCTTGTACTATAATTCTATCACGTAATTTGTTGAGTACCAATGTTTGGTGTGTTTCTGCCAAACCTAATTCCCATGGCGAACCTGTATGATGTATAGAACTAATAGGTGAAGCTCCGGTACCACCGTCGTGACCCGAAATTAATACTTTATCGGCAAATGCTTTGCAAACACCTGCAGCTATAGTTCCAACACCTGCTTTCGATACCAGTTTTACACTTATTTCAGCGTTAGGATTAGCATTTTTTAAGTCAAATATTAATTGAGCTAAATCTTCAATAGAATAAATATCATGATGAGGTGGGGGAGAAATTAATCCTACTCCCGGAGTTGAGTGACGAACACGTCCAATCCAATCATCTACTTTATGACCCGGTAGCTGTCCTCCTTCACCCGGTTTTGCTCCTTGAGCCATTTTTATTTGAATTTCGTTACAATTTGCCAAATAGTTACTAGTAACACCAAAACGACCCGATGCTACTTGTTTTATTGCAGAACGTTCCCAATCGCCATTTTCTTTTTGTACAAATCGTATTTCATCTTCACCTCCTTCACCCGAGTTAGAACGAGCTCCAATTCTATTCATTGCTATAGCTAATGTTGTATGAGCTTCGTGTGAGATAGATCCAAAAGACATTGCTCCGGTTGCAAAACGTGGAAATATGTTGCTTGCTGGTTCTACTTCATCTATGGAAATAGGTTTGCGATTACCTTTGAATTCTAATAAACCGCGAAGAGTAAACTGTTGTTCGGCTTGGTCGTTTACTTTTTTAGCATATTGTTTATATATTTCTTTGTTGCCGGTGCGTACCGCATGTTGTAACAATGCTATAGTTTCAGGATTAAATAAGTGTTTTTCGCCTCTGTGTTTCCATTGGTGAATACCACCTTCTTCTAATCGTTGATTTACTATTGGTAATTGAGGATATGCTGCTTTATGACGAACAAGCACTTCACGTGCAATATCATCAAAATTAAGTCCGCCTATTTTTGATACAGTTCCATTAAAGCATGATTCTATAACTTCTTTGCCAATACCATAACATTCAAATATTTGTGCACCTTTATATGATTGTAATGTGGATATACCCATTTTTGAGAATATTTTGAGTAATCCTGCTCCAATTGCATATATATATGTTTTGTTTGCTGATTCTATATCAACATCTTTTGCAATATAACGTTCTTCTGCAAGTGTGGTAATAGTTTCAAAAGCCATATATGGGTTTACTGCATTTGCTCCGTAACCTATAAGTGTTGCAAAATGATGAGTTTCCCATGCATCGCCAGCTTCTACTATTATACCTACTCGTACACGCAATCCGTTTTTGATTAAGTGATTGTGAAGAGCACCTGTAGCTAAAAGTGTTGGAATAGGCGCAGTATTTTTATCGGTATTTCTATCAGAAATCAATAAAATATTTGATGTGTAATCTAATATTGCTTTGTCTGCATCTGCACACATTTTTTGTAATGCTTTTTCTAAATCACCGGGAGTTCCATTTGCAGGGAATACAGCATTTATTTGTGTAACACGAAAATCAGGGTGACTCATGTGTCGCAATGCATCTAATTCAGAATTACTTAAAACAGGTTGGTCAAATGTAATTTGTTTACAGTGTACAGATGATTGCGAAAGCATATTAAATGAACGGCTTGCACTTGTTTTAAGCGACATTATAATTTTTTCGCGAATAGCATCAATAGGAGGGTTACTAACTTGTGCAAACTGTTGTTTAAAATAGTTAGACAAATGTCTGCTTTGTTGAGAAAGAACAGCTAATGGTGTGTCGTTACCCATAGAACCTATTGGGTCAGTTTTTTGGTTAATCATTTCGGCTATATTTTCTTTTACAGCTTCAGTTGTATAACCGTAACAAATTTGTCGTTGTTTCAACGTTTCCAAATTGTATGGATATGTTGGTTTTTCAGGAACCGGAATCTTGCTTATATGAACTTCGTTTTGTTCTAACCATGTTCTGTATGGTTGTTCGGTACAAATTCGTTGTTTTAATTCTTCATCACTTATAATTCTTCCTTGATCAAGATCAACAACAAACATTTTGCCCGGTTCTAAGCGTCCTTTTTTTACTACTTTAGATTGGTCAACAGGTAATGCTCCGGCTTCTGAAGACATAATTAATGTATCATCATCAAGTAAGCAATATCGCGAAGGCCGCAATCCATTACGGTCAAGTGTTGCTCCTATTATGTGGCCGTCGGTAAAACTTATTGATGCAGGTCCATCCCATGCTTCAACTATTGAACTGTGAAATTCATAAAAAGCTCGTTTTGGATCTTTTAAAGAATTATCATTTTGCCATGCTTCGGGAATCAACATCATCATTACATGAGGTAATTCACGACCTCCAAGAACCAACATTTCAATCATATTGTCAAGGTTGGCAGAATCTGAATTTTCATGGTCGCAAATAGGTAATAGTTTTTCTATTTCATCTTTTGTAAATAAAGATGATTCAAATAATGTTTGGTTACAGTGTGCCCAATTTACATTACCGCGTATTGTATTTATTTCACCATTGTGAGCAATATAACGGAATGGTTGAGCCAATTTCCATTTAGGAAATGTGTTTGTTGAAAAACGAGAGTGAATCATTGCAAATGCAGAATCCAATCGTTCATCACTTAAGTCAAGAAAATATTCACGAACCTGATACGTTGTTAATTGTCCTTTGTATGTTATGTTTTTATATGAACTGGAAACGATATAAAAATCATCTTTATTTTCCGGAAATTGTTGACAGAATTGGTGGTATGACCAATTTCGTAAAACAAATAATTTGCGTTCCAATGCATCGCTTGGTAAGGAACTGTCTTTAGCAACTATAAATGCTTGTTCAATTTTTGGTTCGGTACTAATTGCGGTTTTTCCAATCGTTTTATTTGAAACCGGTACATTACGATATCCTAATAATTCTAAGCCTAAATGTTCTATAGAATCATTAAATATTTTACGACACGCTTCACGCATTACAACGTTTTTGGGGAAGTATATCATTGCTACGCCGTATTTACCATAATCAGGTAAATCTATACCAATTTCTTTACATGTAATTTTAAAGAAATTATGCGGCATTTGAATTAATACTCCGGCACCGTCTCCGGTGTTTTCTTCGAACCCAACAGCACCTCTATGCTCCATATTTTCTAGCATCTTTAAGGCATCGTCAATTGTTTTATGCGATTTTACACCTTTTAAGTTTGCTATAAACCCAATCCCACACGCATCGTGCTCATAACTTGGATCATACAAAGATTTTGTTTCAATCTGACTCATCTGTTTTATATATAAATTGTATACTCTATCCTATATTTTTACCGAAAAATCATATTTTTCGATTACGAATTTTGAGCAAAAATAATACTTCATATAACGATTCAAAAGATTTTTTAAGTTTTTTATTATAATTTTTAACATATTTTTATACTGCAATTCATCATGTTATTTTGTATGGCCCTGATTTTTAGTGGTATATATAAAATATGTGTAATTGTGGATAACACACAAACAAAAAATTTTTTTTACATGTGTATAGTGTTTATTTTTACCATATATTTTAGAGTGTATTACAAAGAGAGGTTTAATTCATGATACATCCCGATACGATTGAACAAATAATTGACAGAGCTCGCATTGAAGAGGTTATTAGTGATTTTATTTCTTTAAAGAAATCGGGAGCTAATTATAAAGGGTGTTGTCCGTTTCATAATGAAAAAACACCTTCTTTTATGGTTTCTCCGGCTAAAGGTATTTTTAAATGTTTTGGCTGTGCCAAAGGCGGAAATGCTGTAAGTTTTGTCATGGAGCATGAACGATTGAGTTATGTAGATGCGTTAAAATATCTTGCTAAAAAATATAATATAGATGTTGTAGAAACACAAGTAAGTGATGAAAATAAGCAAAAGAAAGATGTTCGTGAAAGTTTGCAAATTGTAAATAATTTCGCAAATACCTATTTTAAACAAAAACTTCATGAAAGTAATGAAGGACGAGCTATTGGGTTATCATATTTTAAAGAACGTGGATTTACAGATGAAACAATTGCAAAATTTGAACTTGGGTATAGTCCCGATGGTAAAGATATATTTACGCAAGAAGCTCTAAAACAAGGCTATAAGCAAGAATTTTTGGAACGTACCGGACTTACTGTGAGTGGTGAAACTAATTCAGGACAAACATACTTTGTTGATAGATTTCGTGGAAGAGTTATGTTCCCTATACATAATCTCTCGGGAAATATTATTGGATTTGGCGGAAGAATAGTTGGAAGTGATCCTGAAAAAAAATTAGCAAAATATTTAAATTCTCCGGAATCAGAAATATATAATAAAAGTAAAACTTTATACGGAATTTATTTTGCCCGAACAGAAATTACAAAAAAAGATGAATGTATATTGGTAGAGGGATATACCGATGTTATGAGTATGCATCAAAGTGGTATTACCAATGTAGTTGCATCATCAGGGACTTCGCTTACCCTAGAACAAATTCAACTTATAAAACGATTCACTAATAATATTTTAGTAATATATGATGGCGATTCGGCCGGCATTAAGGCTTCATTTAGAGGTATAAATATGATTTTGGAAGAAGGACTCAATGTAAAAGTACTTCTATTACCCGATGGAAACGATCCTGATTCATTTGCTAAAAAACATACAGCGCAAGAATTACAAACATATATTGTTGAAAATAAAACTGATTTTGTAACATTTAAAACGCGTTTGTTTGCCGAAGAATCAAAAAATGATCCTATTGAACGAGCTAAATTAATCAATGATATTGTACATTCAATAGCTGTAATTCCAGATTCAATTACACAAAGTGTATATGTGTCGGAATGTAGTAAAACTCTTCAAATTTCTGAAAGTATACTATTTGAACAAATTCATAAGATAAAGAATGCAAAAGGAGGCAAAGATTCTGCCTTATATATAAAGCAAAGTGCACCTGTGCCTAAACCTGTAATTCAAAAATCGCAGGTGCATGCAACAATGTCAAATGAATTATATTACAATGAATTTGATATTATTCGTTTACTTTTGGAATATGGAGAATATGATGTGTTCATTCATTCTGTTGAAACTAAGGTTAAATATTATATGTATCAAGAAATTGTAGAAGGCGAAATGTTACTGCAAAATCCGGTGTTTTCAAAAATATTTGATACTTATTATACGTATATGCAACAAGGAAGTACCGATTTGTATAAGCATCTGTTGTATCATCCTGATGAAGAAATTACTAAAATTGTAGTTGAAATAAACAGCAAAGATAAAAAATTGAGCCCTTTATGGAAACGTAAAGAAAGTATGGTAGAAACCGAAGATAAAAAATTAAGCGAATTGCTTATTGATACAATTGGAGCCTATAAAAAACGAAGACTTGATGAAGAGGCAAAGCATTTGAATGAATTATTAAAAGAAGAAAAAGATATAACACGAATAATAGAAATAAGCGGACGATTAACAATAGTTAAAAAATTAATTACATCAATATCAAAAGAATTACATCATGTATCGTAAATTATATGTATTTATGGCCATTATACTGGTATTAACACTATTTACACAGTGTTCAAAAATGAATAAAGTTGAACTTATTTATGATGCACAGGCAGGTGTAGGTGAGGGAGCTTTATGGGATTATGAAAATAGTAGATTGTTATGGATAGATATTACCGGAAAAGCGCTTTATATATATAATCCACAATCAAAAACAATGAATTCATATGCAATGCCAAAAGAGATTGGAACTGTAGTTCCTATTGATTCAGATAATGTATTATTGGCATTAGCAGATGGAATGTATGAGTTTCATATTTCAACAAAAAAATTAGTGCAAAAATCACGACCCGATATTGATACAAGTTTGGTACGATTTAATGATGGAAAGTGTTCTCCGGATGGTAAATTGTGGGTTGGTACTATGGATCATGGTGTAAGTAAGCCGATAGCTGCTTTGTATAGAGTTTCAGGTGATTATAGTGTTAGAAAAATGGTAGATGGAGTAACTGTATCAAATGGTATTACGTGGTCGCCCGATGGAAAAACTATGTATTATATTGATTCTCCCACCAATACTGTTGTTGCGTATGATTATGATATAAATCGTTCAGAAATTTCAAATAAACGAATTATTATACATACACCCAAAGAGTGGGGAACACCCGACGGAAATACCATAGATTCAGAAGGAATGTTGTGGGTTGCTCATTGGGGTGGAGGATTGGTTAGTCGTTGGAATACTACAACCGGTGAATTACTTGATACTATTAGAGTTCCTTCGCCCAATGTTACTTCAGTAGCTTTAGGTGGTAGAAATATGAAAACTTTATTTATTACCACTGCTCGCAATTGGATGAAACCGGGTGATGAACAAAAATATCCTCATGCCGGAGGTTTATTTGCTGTAGAAGTAACCGTTCCCGGTATTAAATCTCATTATTTTAAAATCAAGTAATCTATGAACGAACGTCTTCTTATTTCTATTCCTTTTAGTAATAAACGCTTATATATAAGTAGTTTGTTGTTGTTGTTGGCAACTATTCCTTTTATAGTATATTCCAATTATTCTACAAAAGTTGGTTTTTTGTATGTAATTTTGAGTTTTTATGTGTGTTTAGGCGTTTATTTGTTATTTGTATTTGTTCGAACAAAAACAGCCGCAATTAGAATTTATTCGTCAAAAATCATTGACAATCATAGAATTACAAATTTTTCAAGAGTAATTCAAAAACACGATATTCAATCTATAGAATTACGAGAAACGTTACTTCGTTCAGGTCCTTTTTCTTTAATTGTTATTAAATGCTTGTCAAATTCTAAAGAAATTCATATTCATACCGATTCTATTGAAATACAATTGCATGAATTATATAAAATGTTACAGGATTGGTTTAATTCTACTACTGAATAATTTTAAATTCAGTACGTCGGTTTTTTTGTTTACCTTCTTCGGTTGCATTGCTGGCAATGGGTTTGTCGTATGAATAACCTACAGCTACAATTCTATTGCGAGCTATTCCTTTTTGTACTAAATAATTAGTAACAGATAAAGCTCGTGCTTCAGATAATTTTTTGTTGAATCCCCATGAACTTGTATTGCAAGTATGTCCTGAAATTTCAACACGTAAGCGCGGATTTTCTTGTAAAAATGCAACAACCCTGTCTAATTCAGGAATTGAAGATTCTCGTATAGTTGATTTACCATAATCAAAAAATATGTTGTTTAATACTATACTATTACCCGGAACGGCAGGTTTCATTTCTATATTTTTCTTTATATTGCTTTGTGTGTTTTTAATTGCATTTTCATCACTTAAATTGATGTTCTCTGAGTGAAATATATAACCTTCACGGCTTACATACATTCCGTAATTTTTACCTTCGGTAAGTTGGGCTTTGTATTCACCGGTAGTTTTATCCGATTCTGTTTTTACAACAACTTTATTAGTTTCATTATCATTAAATTCTACATTTGCTTGAACAGGTTTTTGAGTTTCGTCAACTATTTTTCCTTCTACAATAATTTGTTTTGGTATTTTTGCAATATCATAGAATTTACCGTCAACTACATATTTTACCGTAGCTCCAATATGTTTTGTTTTTGTATCATTAAATTTTGTCGCATCAGCCAATGAATCAAATTCCCCAATTGTGTATTTATATAAATTTGCATCGTAATATACAGATATAGAGTCAGATATGTTGTATTCTTTTTTTAACACATCTGTTGGTCGTTTTGCTATACTTTCATACATTAAAACAGTATAAAATTTTTCAATTTTTTTGACTTCTTGTGGTTTTGTTTCCGGAACAGAAACAATTTCTTGTGCAGGTTTAGTTGTTGGTGTAGTGGTAGGATTTGGTTGTATACCTTTGGGGCGTAATGTAAGTACTCTTATTTTTTGAACATCACTACTGTCAGATGGTTTTATATCTAAATAATTTAATTCATAATTTTCTGCTCTTCCGACTATTCTATACGATTCACCTTTTTTTACTCTGAATTGAAATTCACCATCTTTTGTAGCTCTTAATTTATCTACAACTTGATTTTTTTGATATAAAAATACTTGTGCATTAGGAATAATTTCAGATTCATGATTTTTTACAACTCCTTTATAGGTAAATGAATCGGTATGTTTTTTTTCGGCAATTATTGTATATTGTTTTCGTGATTGAAATTCAGTTTGAAATTCATAAAAACCATTTTTGGCACTTTCAACTTCTTCAATTAAATTGTTTTTACTCATAAGTTTTACCGTAATGCCTTCTACAGGTTTGTATGCAGTAATTTTAAACGTACTGTCTTTTGTTACAGAATCTTTTAAAAAAGATTGCTTTACGTATCCATTCCATTTAACAGGCACTTGCAT
>JAJUFK010000117.1 GCA_029266015.1 Bacteroidota bacterium | reverse complement strand
CCTGCTTTACGCACTGCCATATGCAAAATATTTGGAATACTTGTGGTAGAATACAGCTTTTCTTTGGGTACTTTATATGTTTATTAACGTAATACTTGTTAATAAAGTCCAAAATTAATACTTTATACGCAAGAATATAAAAAAATATACCTTAAAATGTATATACAAATGCATTTGATGTAACAGTAAATATTGTTTTTATATATCAAGTATTATTTATGACCTAAACCATGTAAAAACTTGTTGATAACTCAATGTTTTTTTTTTGCCTCGTAAAACCTATACGTGTATATTTGTGCAATTTGTGTAATAAATAATTAAATATATATACATGCCAGATTACAAGAAGGTTAGGCTAGTTTTAGCAGATGGAACAGAGTATCATGGATACTCATTTGGGTACGAAACATCGATTTCGGGTGAGGTAGTGTTTAACACCGCAATGACCGGTTATGTTGAAAGTTTAACAGACCCGTCGTACAAAGGACAAATATTGGTTGCCACATACCCTCTTATTGGCAACTACGGTGTTCCCGGCAAGCAGTTTGATGAACACAATATTCCGTTATTTTATGAGTCAGACCAGATACAAGTATCTGGTCTTGTTGTATCTGATTATTCGTTTGAACACAGTCATTGGAATGCAGAAAAGTCTTTGGCAGATTGGTTCAAAGAACACAAGCTTCCGGGTATTTTTGGAATAGACACACGTGCTCTTACCAAAAAATTGCGAGAAAGCGGTACTATGTTGGGTAAAATATTGTTCGACAATCAAGATGTACCAATGTTCGACCCCGGAGTAGAAAATGTGGTAGCCGAAGTAAGCGTAAAAGAACCGGTTGTGTACGGTAACGGCTCTCGCAAAATTTTGCTCGTAGACTGTGGTGTAAAAAACAATATTATACGCTGCTTCCTTAAACGCGACGCTCAAGTAATTCGAGTACCGTGGGATTACGATTTTTCCGATATGGAATACGATGGCTTATTCATATCAAATGGTCCGGGTAATCCTGAGGTAATTCAAAAAACCGTAGACAATATTCGCAAAGCGCTTGAAAAACGCAACAATCCGGTATTTGGAATTTGCATGGGAAATTTATTGTTAGGCTTAGCAAGTGGCGCACGTACCTACAAACTTAAATATGGTCATCGTAGCCACAACCAACCGGTACAACAAGTTGGTACACACCGTTGTTTTATTACATCGCAAAACCATGGCTACACCGTAGATATAGAACAAATATCGGGCGATTGGGAATTGTTGTTTGTAAACAACAACGACGGCACATGCGAGGGAATTAGACACAAAACTCGTCCCATATTCTCGGCACAGTTCCACCCCGAAGCTACCGGCGGACCAACCGATACCGAAATATTATTCGATGATTTTTTGGAAATGGTAGATGCGTACAAGCAAAAAAAATAATAGAAACAACGCAATAGATATAGATTAGTAATTACGAAAGTTCAATCATACACATGAAGAAACATATAAAAAAAGCATTAATACTTGGCTCGGGAGCGTTAAAAATTGGTGAAGCAGGAGAATTTGATTATTCGGGTTCGCAAGCACTCAAAGCCTTACGCGAAGAAGGAATTCATACAGTTCTAATAAATCCCAATATTGCTACGGTTCAAACATCGGAAGGGATTGCCGATACCATTTACTTTTTACCTGTAACGCCATATTTTGTAGAAAAAGTTATAGCAAAAGAAAAACCCGATGGTATTTTGTTGGCATTTGGTGGGCAAACAGCTCTTAACTGTGGTGTTGCATTGTACAAATCGGGAATTTTAGAAAAATATAATCTCGAAGTGCTTGGAACCCCGGTGCAAGCTATTATGGATACCGAAGATCGCGAATTATTTGTAGATAAATTAAATGAAATTGGTGTAAAAACAGCTCGCAGCAAGGCTACTAATTCTATTGAAGAGGCTGTAGCTGCAGCCAATGAGTTAGGGTATCCAGTAATTGTGCGTGCCGCGTATACATTGGGCGGTCAAGGCAGTGGGTTTTGTAACAACGATGCCGAATTACGCAAATTGGCAGCAACCGCATTTTCGTTTTCGCCACAGTGCTTGATTGAAGAATCGCTCAAAGGGTGGAAAGAAGTAGAATACGAGGTGGTTCGCGACTGCTACGACAACTGTATTACCGTGTGTAATATGGAAAATTTTGACCCGCTTGGAATTCATACCGGCGAAAGTATTGTAGTAGCTCCATCGCAAACACTTACCAATAGCGAGTATCATAAATTACGCGAAATAGGTATCAAAGTAATTCGCCATATAGGTATTGTGGGCGAATGTAATATTCAATATGCACTCGACCCAAATTCCGAAGATTATAGGGTAATTGAGGTAAATGCTCGTTTATCGCGTTCGTCTGCATTGGCTTCTAAAGCTACCGGATATCCGCTTGCGTTTGTTGCTGCCAAATTGGGATTAGGATTTGGTTTGTATGAATTAAAAAATAATGTAACCAAAACTACTACTGCCTGTTTTGAACCTGCTCTGGACTATATTGTATGTAAAATTCCACGTTGGGATTTAAATAAATTCAATGGCGTTTCCAAACAAATTGGGTCGAGCATGAAATCGGTAGGCGAAATTATGGCTATCGGTCGCAGCTTCGAAGAGGTAATCCAAAAAGGTCTTCGTATGGTAGGACAAGGTATGCACGGATTTGTGGGTAACCGCGATATAGAATTCGATAATTTCGAAGATGAATTGCAAAATCCAACCGACATGCGTATTTTCTCAATTGAAAAAGCATTTGATGCCGGATTGACGGTAGATAGAATATGGGAATTGACCAAAATTGACAAATGGTTTTTGCATAAACTCGAAAATATCTTCAATATAAAAAATAAATTATCAGATGTACCTTCGCTTACGCAATTATCAAAAGAATTGCTGCAAGAGGCTAAAAAAGCCGGGTTCTCTGACTTTCAAATTGCTCGGTATGTAATGAAATCAGAAGTTTCTAATATAGAACAAGATTTATTGCACGTACGTGAGTATCGTAAACAATTAGGAATAGTACCTGCTGTTAAAAAAATTGATACCCTTGCTGCAGAATTCCCTGCACAAACCAATTACTTATACATGACTTACGGCGGCAACGAAAACGATGTAGAATATGAACATGATACAAAATCAGTAATTGTATTAGGTTCGGGAGCATACAGAATTGGTAGTAGTGTAGAATTTGATTGGTGTGGTGTAAGCGCTATTAAAACCATCAAAAAACAAGGGTATAGATCGATAATGATAAATTATAACCCTGAAACAGTAAGTACCGACTACGATGAATGCGACCGACTATATTTTGACGAACTTTCGTTTGAACGAGTAATGGACATCATAGATTTGGAGACTCCTAAAGGTGTAATTGTTTCAACCGGCGGACAAATCCCAAACAATCTTGCAATGAAGTTGCACCGTCAAAATGTACCTATTTTGGGAACATCACCGGTAAGTATCGATAGAGCCGAAAATAGACATAAATTCTCTATGATGCTCGATAGTTTAGGTATAGACCAACCGGTGTGGAAAGAATTAACAAGTATAGACGATATCTATGCATTTGTAGATAATGTAGGATTTCCGGTATTGATTCGTCCGTCATACGTGCTTTCGGGCGCTGCTATGAATGTGGTAAGCAATCGCGACGAATTAGAACATTTCTTAACACTTGCAGCAAAAGTATCGAAACAATATCCGGTGGTAGTAACCGAATTTTTACAAGAAGCAAAAGAAATAGAAATAGATGCAGTTGCAAAAGACGGCAAAATTCAAATATATGCAATTTCTGAACACGTAGAATTTGCAGGGGTTCACTCTGGTGATGCTACTATGGTATTGCCTCCGCAAAAATTATATTTCGAAACCATACGTCGCATCAAACGAATTGCAAAAGAAATTGCAAAAGAACTGAACATTTCGGGTCCGTTTAATATGCAATTTCTGGCAAAAAACAACGATGTTAAAGTTATAGAATGTAACCTGCGTGCATCGCGAAGCTTCCCGTTTGTATCAAAAGTATTTAAACATGATTTTATAGAAACAGCAACTTGCATTATGCTTGGTGTACCGTTTACAAAACCCGAAAAATCAATGTTTGACCTTGATTATATAGGAGTAAAAGCATCGCAATTCTCATTCAGCCGATTGTCAAAAGCCGACCCTGTGTTGGGAGTTGATATGTCATCAACAGGAGAGGTTGGTTGCTTGGGCGAAGACTACCACGATGCTATATTAAAATCAATGCTATCGGTAGGCTACCGCATTCCGCAGAAAAACATATTGATTTCTTCTGGACCTATCAAATCCAAAGTTGATTTATTGTCAACCTGCAAATTGTTGGTAGAAAACGGATATGTATTGCATGCTACGGGTGGTTCATCGCGATTCCTTGACGAAAATAATATTCCAAACATACTTGTATATTGGCCCGACGAAGACAAACAACCAAATTCATTGGAGTTGTTGCGCGAGAAAAAAATTGATTTGGTAATAAACATACCAAAAAATTTGAGCAAAGCCGAATTGCACCGTGACTACATTATTCGCCGAAGTGCAATAGATTTCAATATTCCGCTGCTAACCAATGCACGATTGGCACGCGCGTTTGTTGAAGCATTTTGCAACAAAAAACAAGATGATATATCAATCCTTAGTTGGGACGAATTCAAACTAAACAATTAAAATTGTACAAAAAAGCATATAAAAAAGCCCGCTCAAGCGGGCTTTTTTTATTGTATTAATTTTATTTTGAATTAGTTAAAAAAATATATATATTTGAATAATAAATACCCCTATTGATATGACAATTAAAAATTTATTCCCAATTACAATATGCATAGTAATGTTTCTTTTTTCATGTAAAAAAGAAGAAGTTACATCCGGTAAATTAACTGTAGGTATAGATACAATATATGCCTATGGATTTGATTTTTCAAAAGGTAAATGTGATACTACACGAGATGTAAGCAAAAATAGTAATGATGGATAAATTGTAACAAGCCACCCCGGGACTATGAATGTTGCAATTCCAGAGAATGGAGGATATATATGGTTTTCAAATAAAGATATACATGAAGAGCATTTATGCCAAATCAAATGTTATGGTGAAGCTGATATGGATACTATTCACACAATTAATACCAATTGGGATAGTTTTATAGATCCGTTAACAACGGGCCATGTTTACGGGGCTAAATGTAGAGATGGATATGTATTGTATAAGGTAAAACAAGTAATTTGTCCAAATTTAAAAATTATAGTTCTCGAATATACATTTAATACAAAAAATTCCTTTTAATTTTTGTAAAAAAATTTTTTGAATATGTACCTTTGTATATTGTTTAACTTATACTTATGAATTATGAAAAAATTATTATGTATTGCTGCATTATTTTCTGTAGTCTATTTTACTTCGTGTAGCGGCGATGTAGAGCCTGAAACTTCAGAAAAAGGATTTATTATTGATACTGTTGGTCATTTTGGGTATGATTTTTCTGCCGCCAAAATGGATACCTCATATTGGGAAACAAATATGAATGATGGGGGAGTAATTGGTTGGCATTCGGGGCGTGGAACACATCCTCAATATCCGAGTTATTCTCAATATGTGTGGTTCCGAAATTCACAAATAGATACTGTACATTATGAATGTCAAATTAAGAATTATGGAACAACAGATATTACAAAAATACGATCTATCAATACCAATTGGGATACTATTATAAACCCGTTGATTCCGGGACATGTGTTTGGTGCTCGTTGTAAAGACGGATATGTATTGTTTGAAGTTGTAGAAGTTACCGATACGCTGATGTGGGAAGCGGTACTTAAGTTTAAATTTAGTCCAACTAATAATTTTTAAATAATACGCTTTATCAAATAACAAAAATGGGGACCATAAGTCCCCATTTTTGTTGTGTTTCTATAGAATATATGTCAAAAAAAATCAAATGGTTACTCACTATCTTTTTCAGCTATTACGTAATCTAGTTGTCGTTTAGCTAAATCGGCTCTTGCTATGGTTACAGTAACATCGTCGCCAAGTGTATATACTTTATTTTTGTATTTGCCACGTAAGCAATAATTTTTCTCGTCAAATATATATTGGTCATCTTGCAGGTCTCTTATAGATACTAATCCTTCACATAAGCTATCTTTAAGTTCAACATATAATCCCCATTCCGTAATGCCTGATATAACACCTTCAAATGTTTGACCAATGTGGTCTTTCATAAATTCTACTTGTTTGTATTTTATTGAAGCTCTTTCGGCATTTGCGGCTAATTGTTCACGAGCCGAAGAATGTTTGCACAGTTCTTCGTATTCTTCTTGCGAAACCGATTTTTCATTGTGTAAATATCGTTCAAGTAATCTATGAGCCATCATATCGGGGTATCTGCGTATGGGCGATGTAAAATGGCTATAGTGTGAAAAAGCCAAGCCATAGTGTCCTATATTTATAGTAGAATATACCGCTTTAGCCATTGAACGAACAGCAAGAGTTTCAAATACATTTCGTTCCTTTTTCTCTTTTATTTCATCTAACAATTTATTGATAGATTTAGAAGTAGCCAATCCCCCTGATGTATTAATTTTGAATCCGAATTTTTTTATAAAATTTGAAAATTCATTGAGTTTAAATTCATCGGGTTTATCATGTATACGGTATACAAAAGTTGGTGCAGGTTTTCGTTTACCAATAAATTCGGCAACACGTTTATTTGCCAAAAGCATAAATTCTTCAATAAGTTTGTTGGCATCTTTTGATTCTTTATAAAATACACCAATAGGTTTACCTTTTTCGTCGATTTTAAATTTTACCTCTTTTTTGTCAAAAGCAATTGCGCCCGAAAGAAAGCGTTTGTTGCGTAATTTTTTTGCCAGCATATCCATAGTGAGAATTTCTTGTGCCAAATCACCCGAATGTGTTTCTATTACTTGCTGTGCTTCTTCGTAGGTAAATCTTCTGTTAGAATTTATAATTGTTTTGCCAAACCACTCGTTAAGAATATTAGCTTCAGAATCAAGAGTAAAAACTGCTGAAAATGTAAGTTTATCTTCGTGTGGACGCAAAGAGCAAACTTTGTTCGATAATTTTTCGGGCAACATGGGAACCACTCTGTCAACTAAATATACCGATGTAGCTCTTAGTTTAGCTTCTTCTTCTAATTTGGTGTTTAATTTTACATAGTGGGTAACATCGGCTAT
>JAJUFK010000213.1 GCA_029266015.1 Bacteroidota bacterium | reverse complement strand
CGTGTTGTGTCAGTTGAAATGCAATTTCTTCGGCTAAAGCATAATATTTATTATCGGGTTTTGTTCGTGCCGAACCAAATATTGATACACATGGGCCTATACGTGCTAATTTTTCAAAACCTTCTACAAATTCCGACATTATTTTGAATATTTGCCAGGTGTCGTTTGCTTTTATTTCTTGCCAATCTTTTTGTTTAAAAGCATCGCGCAATAATTCTTCATTTTCTATCATACATGTACTTGTTTTTAATTTAATCAAATATAGTGATTTTTTTATAATATGTAAGTTGTAATTGCTGTTTTTTAAAGTTGATGTATTTGTTTAAAAATGAAGTATTTACAATAATATACAATGCGATTAAACAGTATATGATTCTATTGAAAGGTAAGATTTATTTAATAATAGGGTAGAGTAAAAAAAAACAGTGATATTTAGAACAAACTTAATTTGAAGTATGATTCATGAGCAGTTTTAAGTTCTTGAATTACTTTTTTACGAAGTTTATCTGGTGCTTCAACTTTAATAAGTGAGCCATATTTTAATATAATTTCAAGCAAATCTTTGTTGATTATTACTTTTATATGAATCATAGCACCATCATCGCCTAAATCTATGATTTCTTGGCTTTCATGCAATGGTGATTGTTTAAAGTCAGAAATTAAATCTTTTGTAATTTTTAAAGTAACTTGTGTTGGTTTTGAACTTTCACCCGGGTGTATACCTATGAGTGATTTAAAATATTCGGTAACATATTCGGTGTTTTCAATAAAGGTAACTATTTGTGGCGATATAGCCGCTATTTTTTGTACTGGCACTACTATTAAATCATGTTTTGGTTCCATGATGCCATATAAATACCATTCACTATTGTATTCCTTTAAAAAATAGGGGTGAATTACTATATGCGATATTGATTCTTGTACATCACGAATTGTTAATTCAATTACTCGTTTTTGTACTACTGCATCAAATATTTGTTTAAGCCACGTTATACCTTTTACTAACTTATCGCTTGTTTCAAATTCAACTACGTTATCAGTAGGGCCGGGGTTAATAGCTATAATGGCTTCAATTTTTTCTATAATTTTCAATACGTCGCCTAAATGCGAATAGTTTTTATATTGTTTGAGTGTATTTACAACTTCCGTGAGGTTATCAATATCGGGTTTGCTTAATTGTGAGTGTTGTATGGTAAAATCTTTGTCAGAATATGAATATTTGCCGTCTATACATACTATTGGAGCACTGTAACCTACAGGAGGTTTTTCTCGCATAAGTGCTATGTCGTATTGTATCGAGCGTTTACTTACTTTCTGTACACCAAACTCATCGGTTAGTTTATTAGAAACTTCTTCTATTAAATCTTCAAGCGTCCATGTACGACTTGTATTCTGTAAGCATTCATCAATAATGCGAAATCGAAAGTTTTTTGACTTATGAGCAGGCATAATAGTATTCTAACAGATTAATAATTAAAGCAAAAGTAAATGCAAAATAAATGCAATGCAAGTATTTTGCAAATTATTTTTGTTTTTTATGAAAAAAAGTTGTAGATTTATTGTATACTAAACACTTTGTTTGCATGTTTAGATATGTTATTTTAACGTGTTAATATGTTGTTTTCTAATGTTTTAAATAAAATGCAAAGTTATTGCGGCTATTAGGCTGTATCGAAATATTTTTCCTGCACTTATCCATATAATGCTTTGCACAAGAGGTGTTTGTAAAGCTCCTGCAATTGTTACTATAATATCTCCAATTATTGGAACCCATGCAAAAAATAAACTTGCGGTTCCGTATTTGTGAACTATGTGTTGTGCTTGCGTTACTCGTTTTTTATGTTTTTCATGTAGTTTGTGTATTCCAATTTCACCTGCTTTTTTTCCTAACCAATAGGTTGTAATGCTACCCAGTATATTACCAATACTTGCTATAATAAGTGCCGGTAACCATACCTGTTTGGTAATTATAAGGGTGGTAAAATATGGTTCTGATGATACGGGTATAATACTTGAAGCTGTAAAACACCATACGAATAACAGAATGTAGGCATACATATTTTATAGATTAAATATGTTATATGCCGCCGCCATATTCAAATGATTCAGAACGGGGGCGAGATTGTAATATTCTGGCACCTGCAGGAACATCGTTTGTTACCCATACGTTACCGCCTATTATAGCAGCGGTTCCTATGGTTATGCGTCCTAATATGGTAGCGTTAGAATATATAACAACATTGTCTTCAACTATTGGGTGACGAGGAACTCCTTTTATTGGATTACCGTGTTCGTCAAGCGGAAAATTTTTAGCTCCTAATGTTACCCCTTGATACAATTGAACATGATTGCCGATAATGCTTGTTGCTCCTATTACAACACCTGTTCCGTGGTCTATGGTAAAATATTCGCCAATTGTTGCCTCGGGGTGAATGTCGATACCGGTTTCTGAGTGTGCCATTTCTGAAATTATTCGAGGAATAAGCGGAACATTGAGTTTTACTAATTCGTGCGCTACTCGGTAATTTGTAAGTGCTTTTATTACCGGATAACAAAAAATAATTTCACCAAATGATTTTGCTGCAGGGTCACCGTTATATGCTGCTTGAATATCGGTGGCTAATAGTCTGCGAATGTTTGGTAATGTTTCAATAAATTGTAATGCCAATTCTTCTGCTTGATTATCGCAGGTATTGCATGTGTGAGTAATTGTATTTGTGTCGCATCCAAAGCATAATCCGCGACGAATTTGACGAGTGAGTAAATTAAATAACTTATCTATGTTTACTCCGGTATAAAAAGAAATAGTTTCTTCTTGTAAAATTTCAAGTCCAAAATATCCCGGAAAAATAATTTCTCTAATAGTTGCAACTATCTCTTTCAATTCTTTTATTGATGGCATAGGCGACCCGTGGTTTGGTTCGTGATATACCGAATTGTATGATTGTGGTGACGAGAGTGCCTCAATAGTATGTAATAATTTTTTCTTCATTGGATTCAAAATTTGATACAAATTATTTACAATAATACTAAGATTCTGTGGGAGATGAATAGTTTTAAATGATTTTTTTTATCTTTATTATTAGAAAGTGGGCATGTGAGTCATGCAATTTAATACCAAGTTCAAGGTGGTTTGGGTATATGGTGCGGTTTATATTTCAAATACTATAAGTAAATATTCAAATTCAAAAGAATGATTTTGAAAAAGAAAAAATTGTGATTAGGTTTGGCTTCGCCGAGCTCCACTTCGTTACGGTTCATTTTGTATCTTTGACATAGTATAAACAACTAACAAATCAATCAAAAGAAGAATTTGAAGTTGTGATTTGGTTTCATTTTGTATCTTTGACATAGTATAAACAACATATAATAGAGATTTTTCAATTATCAATAAGTTGTGATTTGGTTTCATTTTGTATCTTTGACATAGTATAAACAACAATAAAAATATCAAAGATGATGTTTCAAGGTTGTGATTTGGTTTCATTTTGTATCTTTGACATAGTATAAACAACTGAAGTTACAAACAAAATTGCTAATATTCCGTTGTGATTTGGTTTCATTTTGTATCTTTGACATAGTATAAACAACAATAACGTAACACATGGTACTTCGGATAAGTTGTGATTTGGTTTCATTTTGTATCTTTGACATAGTATAAACAACTTCATTTGCAGAACGCAAACCCGATAAAGTGTTGTGATTTGGTTTCATTTTGTATCTTTGACATAGTATAAACAACGCAACTCAACGCGAGGCGATGAAGTTATCAGTTGTGATTTGGTTTCATTTTGTATCTTTGACATAGTATAAACAACTCATTAGCGTTATTTATTGATGAACTGGAGTTGTGATTTGGTTTCATTTTGTATCTTTGACATAGTATAAACAACTCGGACGAAAAAACAACTCAACTCACGCAGGTTGTGATTTGGTTTCATTTTGTATCTTTGACATAGTATAAACAACACATATTCGCTGTTGATAATAAAAGCGTTGGTTGTGATTTGGTTTCATTTTGTATCTTTGACATAGTATAAACAACGTTATTAATTGATAAAATAATGAGCATATGTTGTGATTTGGTTTCATTTTGTATCTTTGACATAGTATAAACAACAACTTCACACAGTATTAATTTATCATTCAAGTTGTGATTTGGTTTCATTTTGTATCTTTGACATAGTATAAACAACATTACTTTTTTTATTAATTTAACATACACGTTGTGATTTGGTTTCATTTTGTATCTTTGACATAGTATAAACAACCATGACGAATTACGCAACTTGTACGTGAGTGTTGTGATTTGGTTTCATTTTGTATCTTTGACATAGTATAAACAACTGATTATTTAGAAAGTGGAATAATTAAAAGTTGTGATTTGGTTTCATTTTGTATCTTTGACATAGTATAAACAACGAAATGGATTGTTTAAGTATGTGCGAATGTAAGCTTCCCATTTTTAGGACAGTGTTTAATTATAATGTAACAAAGATATTTCTTT
>JAJUFK010000298.1 GCA_029266015.1 Bacteroidota bacterium | reverse complement strand
TTTCCAATTCTCGAGCATTAATTTCATTAGCTTTACGATTATGTGTAGTAATAAATATATATGAGTCGGTTGATTTTTGTATAAAATTAGGAATATATCGTTTGTTAAGTATTTGTAAATCAGCCTGTGTAAAAATATTATTTCGCAAATTATTAAGAATAGTTACAAACACAGTGTCTGTTTGCCTGTATATTTTTTGTAACTCAATTACAATAGGTTTCTCTTGTGCAAAAACTAATGCATCAAAAAAATAAAGACTTGTATAATACTTTTGTAAATAGCTCCATTCATCATCTTTTACTATTGGAGGAAGTTGCAGCATATCACCAATAAAAAGAACTTGTACCCCACCAAACGCATCATGCTTTCTACGACGAATATGTCGTAATACAGTATCTATAGCATCAAGTAAATCAGCACGCAACATACTTACCTCATCAATTATCAAAAGTTCCATATGACGAATAAGATTACGTTTAGCCGAACTTAATTTTACAATTTCTTTTGGTAATTGAGCTAAAGTATGCACCTCAAACGAAATTGTTTGCATTCCATCTAAGTGAGCAGCAGGAACAAAAGCTCCAAATGGCAACTGAAACATAGAATGAATAGTTACACCACCGGCATTGAGAGCCGCTATTCCTGTTGGGGCAACTATAACCGTTTGTTTATGAGTATTGCTTACAATATTTTTAAGAAGAGTTGTTTTACCCGATCCTGCTTTGCCTGTTAAAAATATAGATCGATTTGTACCATTTATAAATCGAATTGTGTTAAGAGCATCAATATTATCGTTAAAATGCATAAAAAAATATAATTGTAGGGTGCATTGCAAATATATTGAAAAGTTTACATTGTTTACATTTTAACATTACAAAAACAAAAAAGCCTCAATCAAAATTGAGGCTTTATGTGATCCGGGCGGGATTCGAACCCACGACCCACAGATTAGAAATCTGTTGCTCTATCCAGCTGAGCTACCAGACCGTTTAATTTTGCTGCAAATATAAAATTTTTACTCTACAATACCAATGATACATATTTTTTTTATAATTCTATTATAACATCCTCAAAAGAAAAACCTCGCATACACTCTTCTATACTCATTCGTTTTTTACCTTCTATTTGCACATCTTTAGGCTTTATAAATCCATCAATTACAGCAATTGTAAGTACCGATTTTTCAATTAATATATAACCTGGTGAATACGTATGGTTTTGTGCAATAAATTCTGCAAAATATATTTTAAATACTAATCGATTTTTTTGTTTTATAATATATGTCCATGCAGCCGGGAAAGGAGAAAAACCTCTGATATGATTATAAATTATTTCTCCATTTTGTTGCCAATTTATTTTACAAGTTTCTTTTTCAATTTTTGGAGCATGCCTTAATTCTTCAATATTAATAGTAGATTGCGGAGTTGAAACATGTGGATTTTTAATAATATATTCTAACGTTTCAACCGATAATTCGGCTGCTAATTGCATAAGTTTTTCATATACTATTCCGGTAGTATCGGTATATGCTATATCTATTTGTTTTTGCAATAATATGTTACCTGTATCTATCTGTTCATTGATATAAAAACTTGTAACACCGGTTATTTTTTCACCATGAACCACAGCCCAATGTATAGGAGCAGCTCCCCTATATTGCGGCAACAATGAACCATGAATATTTATTGTACCCAAAGGTGGTATTTCCCAAATTATTTTTGGTAGCATTCTAAATGCTATTACTAAAATTACATCAGGTTGCAAATCACGTACTTGCTGTACAAATTCTTCTGATTTAAGATTCGTTGGTTGATAAATAGGCAAATTATACTGTAAAGCACATTTTTTTACAGCCGACATTGATAATTGTTGTCCCCTACCTGCCGGTTTGTCGGGTGCTGTAACTACACCAACAATTGAATAATTATAATTAATAAGAGTTTGTAACGGAGCAACGGCAAAATCCGGTGTTCCCATATACAGAATTCTCATACTTGTTTAGTGTTTTTTTACAATTCGTTTAATTCTTGCAATCAATCGGGTATCTTCAAATGCTTCATCTTCATAATACCCATATCCATATTTATTGCTTCTGTATGCTCCGTATCTATATCCATAGCTATTTATCATATTTACATCATTTATAAGAATACAAATATGTTTTAATTTTGATTCGGTAGCTATATCGTTTATAAACTTAATTGCATTTCTATTTGTATAATTTTGACGAATTACAAATACATTTAAATCAGTATACTTTGCAATAGATAATGTATCTGCAACTAATCCTATTGGCGGAGTATCAAATAGGATATAATCATATCCTAAATTTTTTATGTATGAAACAAACTCAGCAAATTTTTCACTTTCTATCAATTCTAATGGATTTGGTGGTATTGGACCGGATAATATAACATCTAAATTTTGAATATCGGTATGTATTAAAATATCTTCTATTTGATGTGTTCCTATTAAATAATTTGTAATACCATATGAAATATTTGTTTTCAACATAGTATGTAATTTGGGTTTTCTAAGATCTAATCCTACAACCAAAACTTTTTTATTATTCATGGCAATAATTGTAGCTAAATTAAGTGCACAAAATGTTTTTCCTTCGCCACTGATAGTTGAAGTAAATGATATAATAGGATGTTTAGTACTTTTATGATTGATAAAAAAAGATAAATTGGTACGAATTGCTCTGAATGATTCTGCAATAGATGATTTAGGATGAACTTTCACAGGCAACACCTCGTTTATGCGTTTATTGTGGGCTACAGAACCTAATATAGGTATATTCGATTTTCTTTCTACCTCTTCACGTTCTACAATAGTATCGTTCATAAAATCGCGAACTATTAACAACACCCCGGGTAAAAAGAATCCTAAAAACAAAGCAATAAGATAATTCAACTTACGATTGGGTGATTTTAGCAAAGTATTATCAAGCAAAGCATAGTCAATAAACTTTAAGTCTGGCAAATTTGCTGCTTTGGTAATTCCAACTTCTGCACGCTTTTGTAATAAATAATTATAAATATTATCGTTCAACTCAAACTTACGCTGAATATTTATAAGCTCTCTTTCGGTACTTGGTAATTTTTTGATTTCTGAATCTACTTTC
>JAJUFK010000287.1 GCA_029266015.1 Bacteroidota bacterium | reverse complement strand
GGGTTTACGAAAATATTTTATAGAATACTCGTCTTTAACCTCATTGTAAGCCGCAACTATTTCATTTTGAATCTCAATATATTTATCGTATGATGTACCACGGTCATTTTGAATACTTACAATACCTTTAGTAACTTTTACTGTTCCCAATCCGGCTATTGTTTCTTCTTTATATTCAGGATAAACCTTATCATTTTCGTCATTATTCATATTGATTAAAAAATCCTTGCATGCTTTTCGTAATTCATCAGGATGTATAGGTTTTTTTTCAACCATAAGTCTATCATCTTTATTGATAAGCACAACGAATAAGTTTTTATCTAATACCTTGATAGGGTCGTCTTGAACGGGTTTATCTATATATGGTGGCAACACACGAAAGATACCTTTATCAGAATCCATAGTTGTTGCTACTAAGAAGAAAATTAAAAGCATAAATGCTATATCGGCCATAGATGCTGAATTAATTTCCGGTAATGATCTTCGAGCCATAATGTTTTAAATTTTAGATATCTAACGTACTATTCTCAACCGTTACGTTACTATTTATTTTTTAATAATTTTTACAATACTTGTATAGAGAATACTAATAATTGATATTGCTAATAATATATATGTCATAAACAACATAGTATCAACCATTTTTACTTCACCTATAGTAATAACATTTGAATACCCTAAAATTGAAGGAATTGAATCTGATGACATTAGGTAAGAAATAAGAGTTATAAGACCTATACTACCAACACCTATCAATACACCTTTAATTTTTTTAGTATCAACTATAAGCATATATACTGAAAATAAAAGAGCTAATACTATAGCAACTATAGTAATTACAATAGTAAACATCATAAAGTTACCGGCATAATTTAAACATTCTTTCGAACATTCTGAAATTTCAACCGGATCGTTTGTTCCAAAATCTTTATTACGCTGCATAGTTTCTTGCTCCATTTTCTTAATTTCATTGTAAGTCATGGCGCATTCATCGGCAGGTGCTAAATATTTTTCGCCTTTTGCATCTACTTTTTCACATACCGGCAACTTACATGCAAAACAATTCTTTTTAGAAGCTGCTCCTATATACATTACACTTGCTATTATTGCAATAGCAAATAATGAAATAGACACTATTTTAAATAATTTATTGAAATTCATCGGAATATATTTTTTTTAGTTTATACGATAGTGTATATATACAAACCGGTTCAATATGTATTGAACCGGTTATTATATTTATTTTTTCGCATTATATTTTACTAATATATCTACAAGTGAAATAGAAGCATCTTCCATATCAGTAGTTAATGCATCAACTTTAGATAATAAATAGTTATAGAATACTTGAAGAATCATAGCTACTATCAAACCACCAACAGTTGTAATAAGTGCTACTTTAATACCACCTGCAACTAATGCCGGAGAAATATCACCTGCTATAGCAATAGCATCAAACGCTTCAATCATACCAATTACAGTACCCATGAAACCTAACATAGGTGCCAATGCAATAAATAATGATAACCAAGTTAATCCTTTTTCAAGTAATCCCATTTGAACACTTCCGTATGAAACAACTGTTTTTTCAACTATTTCAGCACCTTCGTCGCTTCGGCTTATACCTTGATAAAATATACTTGCCACAGGACCGGGAGTATTTCTGCAAACCTCTAAAGCTGCTTCTTTTCCTCCTGATTGTAATGCATCTTCAACTTTTTTCAATAATTTTTCTGTATTTGTTGTTGCAAGATTAAGGTAAATAATACGCTCTATAGCTATTGCAAGACCTAAAATCAAACATAAAACCACAAATGCCATAAATCCGGCACCACCTTCAATAAATTTTTCTTTAATTACTTGGTGTAATCCTTTTTCTTGAACAGGTCCTGCATTTTCTTCTGCCGCAGCAGCTGTTTTTGTTGAATCAACCGCAGTTACAGAATCTTTGGTGGTAACTTCTTGTTTTGTTTCTTGTGAAAAACCGGTTACGCTTAAAAGTCCAATAACCGCTAAAAGTGCAAATAACTTTTTCATAATGTACTGTTATTTTAATTAATGTTTAGTTTTTAATTTATATTCTATTTTATTATTTTCTAATCTTACGCGGAGAGAGAGGGATTCGAACCCTCGATGCCGTTTCAGGCGGCATACACACTTTCCAGGCGTGCTCCTTCAACCACTCGGACACCTCTCCCTTCCACTGCCAAAAATACACAAAAATTGAATATCATATATTTTTTCATGATAAATTTTTATTAAATTTTAAATTTATTCAAATACCGCTACTTTTGCATATATTTTTTTATGCAAAGCGTATGAATTCCAAAAAAATTGTGTCAGATTTTTTGAATCTTCCAAAACCTATTAACAATGCTGATATTTCAGCTTATTTAACACAAATCAAAAAAAAAAGTTCCAAAAAATTTAGACGCAATTGTACACAAATTACATATAGAAATATTTGAAACAATTAATTGTTTAGATTGTGCTAATTGTTGTAAAACTTTGAGTCCCGGAATTACCGATACCGATATTCAACGATTATCTAAACATCTAAAATTAAAACCATCACAATTAGTTGAACAATATTTTACTTTAGACAGTGATGGGTTATATATGTTTACTCAAAGCCCTTGTCCTTTTTTAATGCCTGATAATTATTGTTCGGTTTATGAATATCGTCCTCGTGCTTGTCGCGAATATCCCCATACAGACCGCCGCCGATTTGAACAACTTACCCGAATTACAAAAGAAAATGTTTCAGTTTGTCCTGCTGTTTATCATATTTTGAAAAAACTACATTATACATAATTATAATAAGGAATAATATTTACTTTTGTTTATCTATTTTAATTTGTATATGAACGTTCGTACAGTTTTACAAACCTTTACAACTCGTTTTGCTTTATTAGTACTTAATTTCGGTATCATTATTTTTACTACAAATATGTGGGGTAGCGAAGGTAAAGGTATTATTTCCTTATTAATTGCTGATTTAGCTATAGTCTGTTTTGCCAGTAATATTTTAGTTGGCAGCAGCATTTCATATTTTTCTTCACGACTCCCATTACAACAACTTATAATATTATCATATATTTGGTCATTACTTATAAGCCTAACCATTCCTTTTATCGTTACCACATCGCACTCGCAAGAATATGTTTGGTATTTAATTATCATTTCATTTGTTTTTTCATTACTTACTGCAAATACAAATATTTTCATAGGTCAAAATAATTTATCTCGTTTT